>URQJ01000129.1 GCA_900549945.1 uncultured Oscillospiraceae bacterium | reverse complement strand
CGGCGTGGGCGATACGCTCGGCGACGGGCTCACGGACGGGCTCGGCGAGGGTTCGGCAGTCGCCGAGGGGCTCACCTTCTTGCCCGCGATGTGATCCGAGCCGCCGTTGCAGGTGCCCGGCACATTGTCCTGCGAGTACCAGCCGGTCGCGATGTCATAGCACCCGGAGCCCGGGCGCTTGCCGCTGCTGCGGCAGTAGGACATCTGCACCACGTTGTCGCTCAGCACATAGCTGCCGCTGTGCAGGAAATCGTAGTAGTTTTCCTCGAGCCAGTCGATGATGCCGTTGTACATCTTTTTCGCGCCGTTCGAGTCGTAGATCTCCTCGAGGTTCTCGTGGCCGTACCAGATGCCGCAGACGAACGACGGCGTGCCGCCCATGTACCAAAGGTTGTTGACATCCTCAGACGTACCGGTCTTGCCGATCTGGTCGAGGTCGCTGCGGTAAACCTGATTCGCCGTGGCGTAGGCGCCGCTCGTGCCCTCGATCGGCAGGTGCAGGAGCTTGTTCATAATCGTCGCGTTGTCGAACGACATCGCCTGCTCGGCCTCGCGCTGCTGGTAATCGTAGATCACGTTGCCGTCGTGATCCTCGATGCGGTAGATCGTGTACGGCTCGTAATACTTGCCGCCGTTGCCGAACACCTGATAGGCCGCGGTCATTTCGCGGACGCTGATGCCCTTGTCGAGGCCGCCGAGCGAAACGCCGCCGAGGTTGTAGGCGTCATTCTCCGTGAGCGACGAGATATGCAGCTTCTCGGTCAAAAACTGGAAGCTGACCATCGGCGTCATCTGGTTGACGAGCTGCACCACCGGCGCGTTCAGCGATTCCGTCAGCGCGCGGTCCACATTCGTGTTGCCCACGTAGCCGGGCGAGAAATTGCTCGGGCCGGCCGAGCCGTCGGGGAAATAGTTCGGCAGCGGCTCGTCCTTGACGACGGAGCCGTAGGTGATGAAATTGTTCTCGAGCGCCGGCGCGTAAACGCCGATCGGCTTGATCGCGGAGCCGGGCGAGTTGGTCGTCGTGGAGACGTTGTTCCAGCCGCGGTTTCCGTCTTTTTCGATATAGTTGCCCTCTGTGTCCACCTTGTTGGAGTTTACGGCCAGAATACGCCCGTCATACTCCATCAGGCAGGCGCCGGACCAGACGTCGTTGTCGTCTGTAAAGCTCCGCCAGTTATTTCTCAGCAGATCCTCGAAGCCCTCCTGCAGCGGCACATACTGCGCCGTGTAGATCTTCAGGCCGCTGTTGTAGATCATATCGATCGCGTTGTCCTCGTCCACGTTCGAGTATTCCATCAGGATGTCGACCGCGTCCTCAAAGACCTCCTCGTCGTACCAGTTCCAAACGTCGTTTTGGACCGACGCATCCCCGTCGTCCTCGCCGTCCGCATCATCGTTCGGGTCGGCGTCAAAATCGATGCCGCGGAGCTTCAGGTTGTCGGATTCCTCGAAGGCCGCATCGCGTTCTGCCTTCGTGATCATCCCCTGATTGTACATCTCCTCGATAACCGTGTCGCGGCGCTCCTTGTTCTCCTCCGGGTAGTAAAAGACGCAGAGCTGCGCGGGGTTCTGGGTCGTCGCCGCGATCGTCGCGCATTCCGCGATGCTGCACTCTCCGATGTCCTTGCCGAAGTAGCCCCGCGCCGCCGCCTGCACGCCGTAGTAGCCGTTGCCGTAGTTGACGAGGTTCAGGTATGCTTCGAGGATCTCATCCTTCGTGTATTCCTTTTCGAGGTTCAGCGCCATGAAGATCTCCTTGACCTTTCGCGTGATGCTGACCTGATTTTCACCCGTCAGGTTCTTGATGAGCTGCTGGGTGATCGTGGAGCCGCCGGCGCTGTCTGAGCCTGTCACAAGGCCGTACACCGCGCCGAGCGTGCGGTACCAGTCCACGCCGTTGTGCTGGTAGAAGCGCTTGTCCTCAATGGCGACCATCGCATCCTTCATAATCTGCGGGATCTGGTTGAAATCGACGCGCGTGCGGATCTCCGTGCCGTTGTAGCGCATGTGCTCGGTCCACTCCGCCGAGTCCACGCTGTCGATGTGCAGGGAATCCGTCACATAGGCGTAGCTCGATTCGTTGAGCTTGAACGACGAGAGGCTCGCCGTGAGTTTAGAATCGTGGTAGCTCCAAATAACCGAAAGAACGCTGAGGCCGACGAGGCCGCCGGAGATGATGCCGATGAAAAGGACAGTCTTTAAAAACTTTCCGAACATCGAAAGCACCGTCTGCGCTGTGGCGCCCGCAGAGCGGGCCATTTCGCCGTCGGTGCGCCCCATCGGCCTGCCGGTCATCTGCGTCGTGTTGTACTTATTGATATCTTCTTTATTGAGCACGATGAACCTCCTGAAACCATTTTTGTGCACGAGCGGCGGGCATGTATATTTTTGCCAGTTTTCGCCGATACTATGCACAGCAGAAAAAGTTTGAAAGCCATGCGAAAGGACGGTTTTTTATGAAAATCGAATTGAAACCCATTCAGCCGGACGCATTCCGGAGATATACGCAGTGGGCGGCGCTCATCACGGCGCTTGCATTGCTGTTCACCGCTGCGGCGCTCGCCGTGCGCGAGTCCGTCCCCGACGCCGTACACACGGACGTCGACATAAATTCACCCGTTCATTATAGCTCAAACGAAATGGCAAGTCAAGGAAACAGCACGGCGGATGCGGCAAATTCAAGAAATATTAAGAAATCCGAGGATTTCTATACAATCCGTGCCTTTGAGGACAGCGTCGCCATTTTCAAAAACGGCGAGCCGAACCCGGTGTATTCCATCGACACGCCGCTCTCCCGGCTGACGGACGCCGACCGCACGCTGCTCACCGCCGGCATCCGCGTGGAATCGCTCGCCGAGGCCTACAAGCGCATCGAAGATTACGAATAACGCGCCCATCCGCGCGGGAAAGAAGCTGCGCATAGCCGTTTGTGCGGCCGCACCCACCCTCCGCACGGGGTGAAGCACTGCACGTGGGCGAGGCCGGGAACAGCTGCGAGACGCACCCACCTGCGCGGGAAGGAAGCACGTGCAGAGGACCCGGCGCACGCCGCCCTCTAACGCGCCCTGCCGTACAGGAGACGAAGGCGCCGGGCTGCTCCGCGTATTCCCGGAGCAGCCGCGCTCTATCCGCACGCCGTTCGAGGCGCACTGCATTGCCATGCCTCGCCCGCGCGGGGAACGATGTGCCTCCCGCGTCTGGTGTTCCGGGAGATAAAACCATGCCCCGCCCGCGCAGGAGACAAAGCCGCGGCCGCGCCCCGCCGCTATATAACGCGGGCAAAAGAAAAGGACGCCCGTCTCCGGGCGCCCCGCCGTGAAGAGAAATTACTTCATGCTCTCTTCGTAGGACTTAATCATCTTCTTGACCATCTGGCCGCCGATGGAGCCGGCCTGCTTGGAGGTCAGATCGCCGTTGTAGCCCTGCTTGAGGTTAACGCCGACTTCGTTCGCAGCTTCCATCTTGAAACGGTTCATTGCATCCTGTGCCTCGGGGACCATCGTGTTGTTGTTGCTCATTTTCTTTTCTCCTTTTTTTCTTTTCTCGCGTTTGTTGTTATTATTTTGTTTTCGGAAAGGAGCTTTATGCGTGACAGTTTTTAGCAGAATTCTCAGATTTTCACGCCGCGCTGCCGAGCAGGCGCTGTCGCCCGCCGTCATGCGTGCGATCGCGCTTGCCCTGCGCGAATAGCGCGCGGGATCCGAGCCGCCGCGCACCCCATTCTGTAAAGTGAATTCGCTTTATAGGCATGCAAAGCGCCGCAGCCCGGACGGAGGCTGCGGCGCTTTGTCCCGCGGGTATCGCCGCGCGGCTGAACAGCTATACATCTGTAAAGCCGTTCGACTATACAGCTTCAAAGGCTATTCAGCCGCTTTGCTTTCTATTAAAATAGTGCGTATGCCGCGCGGCGCGTCACGGCGTGTCACGCAGCTTTTTTTCGAGCTGCAGCAAATGCTGGTCGTACGTATCGATCTTGCCCCGCAGCACGGCGAGCGATTCCTTGAGGGCGCGTTCCTTTTCCTCTAAGGCGCTGTACTGCGCCTTTAAAAGCGCGAGGCGTTCGGGCACGGTCTCGTCGCCCTCGCGGCAGAGGCGGCTGTATTTTTGCAGCATCGCGATGGAGCACCCGGCGCCGCGCATGCACTTGATGAACTTGACCCAGCCGCGCTCGTACTCGCCGTAATCGCGCACGCCGTGCGCATCGCGCGGTACCGGCGGCGTCAGCCCCTTTTCCTCGTAGAACCGCAGCGTTGTCGGCAGCAGGCCGAATTCTTCGGCCACCTCTTTGATTCGCATATTCCGTTCCCCTTTACAAAAAAATTCTGTGCGGTGCCGCGGCACGGGCCGGGCGCGGACTTCTGCCTATCAGTTTAAACCCTATACCCTGCTGGAAGTCAAGCCTTTTTTGCCGCCGCCCTGCGGTGCTCCCCGAAAACGCAAAACGGCGCCTGCCGCAGCATGCGGGCAGACGCCGTTATTTCATTTTTCTTTACGGGCGGAACGAGCGCTTGACGCGCAGGCGGTTGATCGCGCGGGCAAGGTGCGCCTGCGCCATCTTGTATTCCTGCACGGTCTTTTTTTGCAGCATCGCCTCTTTGGCCTCGGCGATGGCGCGCTCCGCGCGGTTTATGTCGATCTCTTCGGGACGCTCGGCGGAATCGACGAGCACGAGCACGTCGTTGTCCTCCACCTTGACGAGCCCCGCCGAAACCGCCGCAAGCTGCGCGGGCTGGCCCGGCAGGCGGTAGGTCATCGTGCCGGGCACGACCGCCGCGATCATGTTGCTGTGGTTCGCGAGGATGCCGTAATCGCCCTCCGTCGTCGGCAGGATCAGCGATTCGCATTCGCCCTCGTAAAACGGGCTGTTCGCGTGGTAGATGTGTACCTGAAACGTGTTCATCAGACCGCCTCCGCCGCGAGCGCCTTCGCCTTCGCGACGACGTCCTCCACGGTGCCGACGTTGAAGAACGCCGCCTCGGGGTATTCGTCGAGCTCGCCGTCCACGATCGCCTTAAAGCCGCGGAGCGTTTCCTTGAGCGGCACGTATACGCCGGGGTTGTTCGAGAATTTCTCCGCCACGTGCATCGGCTGCGAAAGGAAGCGCTGCACCTTGCGCGCGCGCATGACCGTCATGCGGTCCTCGTCGCTGAGCTCATCCATGCCGAGAATCGCGATAATGTCCTGCAATTCGCTGTACTTTTGCAGCGTCTCCTGCACCTTGCGCGCGATGCGGTAGTGCTCCTCGCCGACGATGTCGGCCTCGAGGATGCGCGACGAGGATTCAAGCGGGTCGACGGCCGGGTAGATGCCCTGCTCGGCGATCTTACGGCTCAGAACCGTCGTCGCGTCGAGGTGGGCGAAGGTCGTCGCCGTCGCCGGGTCGGTCAGGTCGTCCGCCGGGACGTAGACCGCCTGCACCGAGGTGACGGAGCCCTCCTTCGTCGAGGTGATGCGCTCCTGCAGCTCACCCATCTCGTTGGCGAGCGTCGGCTGGTAGCCGACCGCCGAGGGCATTCTGCCGAGCAGCGTGGAAACCTCGCTGCCCGCCTGCACGAAGCGGAAAATGTTGTCGATGAAAAGCAGCACGTCTTTGTGCTCGCGGTCGCGGAAGTGTTCCGCCATCGTCAGGCCCGAAAGGCCCACGCGCATACGCGCTCCCGGCGGCTCGTTCATCTGACCGAACACTAACGCCGT
>URQJ01000128.1 GCA_900549945.1 uncultured Oscillospiraceae bacterium | reverse complement strand
TGAGCAGCGCCCATGTGCCGGCGCCGCCCATCGAAACGCCGGTCACGTAGATGCGGCACTCGTCGATCGCGTATTCGCGCGGCAGCGCGTACAGCATGCGGGCCAGCAGGCCGATGTACGGCACCCAGCTCTGCCCCGCGGGGCACTGCGGCGCCAGCACAAAGCACGGGTGCTCCGCCTGCCACGCAGGCGCAGTGAAAGCATCCACGCCCGGCGTGAAATCGAGCACCTTTTCGATGTCGTCTCCGCGCTCGCCCGCACCGTGCAGAAAGAGCACGAGCGGGTATTTCTCCCCCGCCGCGCAGGCCGGCTCGTAGAGCGCGGCGTTCAGACAGCGGCCCTCGGCCTTCAGTTCAATTGTTTTCACTTTCCGTTCCTCCCATCAGATGTTTTCCAGAAGATACGGCAGCAGCCGTTCGAGCACCACCGCATAGCCGTTTGCGTACATGTGCATGCCCTCGATCGTGTATTCGGCGCGCAGATTGCCGCTTTCGTCGGTCAGGCAGTCGAACACGTCGATATACGCGCAGCCGAGCGACGCGGCGAGCGCCTCCAGCTCTGCGTTTACGGCGCGCAGCTCCGCATTCGTGCGCGCGCCGAACATCGCTTCAACCTGCGCGGGGTCTGTGCCGGGCAGCGCGCGGTTCACCGGGTAGTAGCTCAGCACATAGATTTTGGTTTCGGGCAGCCGCACCTTGATCTGCTCCAAAATCTTTCGGTATTGCGCGAGCAGGCGCGCACGCGTGTAGCCGGGGCGGCTGATGTCGTTCGTGCCGATATTGATGAACACCTTTTTCGGCTCGAGCGCAAAGACCGACTCCTCCATGCGCTGCAGCAGGCCGTCTGTCACATCGCCGCCGATGCCGCGGTTGTAGACGCGGATGCGCGGCTCCACATTTTGCAGCATCTCGCTGATTGGGAACAGCTCGCACAGCGACGAGCCGACAAACACCGTCTCCCCCTTTTTCGCCGCCGCGTTCAGGCAGCGGAAATTCTGCACCTTGATTTCATAATCCGTCATACAGCTTACCTCCTGCGGCGCCGGTTCCGGGGCCGCTTCTAATGGGGCGCGCCGAACGCGCCCGTTTTTTCCATGATAGCACAAAAAAGCCCGCAGTGCAACGGCGGCGAAAAAAAACGCGTCTGCAACCGTGTTCGGCTGGGGCGGCTTTGTCCCACACCGCCCCGGGACGCGGAGCCGGGCTGCCCTGACCCGGCAGTTAGGATTGTGCAGCGTTATGTAAACGCACCGCCGCATACGCCGCGCGCGGCGGCGCAGAATAGAAAAGGCGGCCTTCCCATTGGAAAGCGCGCCTTCTCGTCACTTTTTCATGTCGTACGTGCGGACAAGCCGCTCCACATCCGCCTCGGTGCGGATCTCATTCTCGTGCTCGGAGAGATAGGCCTTCACTTCCTCCGGCAGGTCGGAAAAACGCGGGCGCCAGTCAAAGACCGCCGCGCCGAGCGCGAAATTCTCCGGCCCCCAGAACTGGCCGCCGTTGTAGCTGTTCGGAAACATAAAAATTCACCCCCGACGCTATTGTGGGCGCCGGGGGTGAAAAGATACCTGTCAAAGATTTCTGCCCGCCTGCTCGAAGAACTTCGCGTGAATCGCCGCGACAGCCTTCGCCGCATCCTGCTTTTCGATCAAAACCGAAATCTTAATCTCACTCGTCGAAATCATCTGGATATTGACGTTCGCGTCGAACAGCGCCTCGAACATATCGGAGGCGACGCCGGGGTGCGACTCCATGCCGGAGCCGACGATCGAGACCTTCGCGACGTTGTCGTCAAACACGACGCTGCTCGCGCCGAGCAGCTCGGTGTACGATTCGAGCTCCTCGATCGCCGTATCCATCTTATCCTTTTCGACCGTGAAGCTGATGTCCTTCGTACCGTTGCGGCCGATGGACTGGAGGATGATATCGACGTTGATGTTCTTCTGCGAGAGCTTCGAGAAAATGCGGAACGCAAGGCCCGGCTTATCCGGAACGCCGATGATCGAGATTCTGGCGATGTTGTCGTCCTTGGCGACGCCGCTGATGAGCATTTTTTCCACGTTGATGACCTCCTTGACAATCGTTCCCTTCGCCCGCGTCAGGCTGGAAAGAACCTCTAACTCAATGTGATATTTTTTCGCCATTTCAACCGAGCGGTTGTTGAGCACCTGCGCACCGAGCGTCGCAAGCTCCAGCATCTCGTCGTAGGAGATGACGTCGAGCTTTCTGGCCGCCGGAATCTTCCGCGGGTCGGCCGTGTAGACGCCGTCCACATCGGTGTAAATCTGGCACAGGTCGGCGTGCATCGAAGCCGCGATCGCCACCGCGCTCGTGTCGCTGCCGCCGCGGCCCAGCGTCGTCATATCGTCGTACTTGTTGATGCCCTGAAAGCCCGTGACGACGACGATGTTGCGCCGGGAGATTTCCGCACGGATGCGCTCCGGGTTGACGCGCTTGATGCGCGCGCTGCCGTACGCCGTGGAGGTGGAAAAGCCCGCCTGCCAGCCGAGCAGGGAGACAACCGGGTAGCCAAGCTGCTCGATCGCCATCGCGAGCAGCGAGGCCGAGATCTGCTCGCCCGCCGTCATGAGCTGGTCCATCTCGCGCTTCGAGGGGTTCTTGTTGATTTCTTTCGCCTTTTCGATGAGGTCGTCCGTCGTATCGCCCTGCGCGGAGACGACAACCACAACGTCGTTGCCCGCGCGGTAGGTCGAGGTGACGATGTCGGCGACGTTGAACAGCCGCTCGGCGTCGCGCACGGAGGAACCGCCGAACTTCTGAACGATCAATGCCATAGGATAACACATTCCTTTCTGCCGGGCACAGAGCGCGCCCGCGCGGCAGCGCCGCGGTGAAATTTATTCGATGATGATCTTTGCGCCCTCGGGGTCGGCGTGCAGAATCTCGACGCGCCAGCCGCTGACGCCGCGCTCCTCAAGGTGCGAGGCGCAGTTTCTGCCGAATGCCTCGGCGCCGGCGGTATCGATCATCGAGATGATCGTGGGGCCTGCGCCGCTTACATAGGTACCGAGCGAGCCGAGCTCGTAGCTCATGCGGAAAACACTGTCGTAATGGTCGATGAGGCCGGAGCGGTACGGCTGGTGGATGCGGTCCTGCACGGCGACGCGCAGGTTCTGCAAATCGCCCGAGAAGAGCGAGGCCGTCATCAGCGCCGAGCGCGAAAGGTTGTAGACCGTGTCCTCGCGGGAGTAGGACGCAGGCAGCACGCCGCGGGCCTTTTCGGTTTTCAGCTCAAAGGGCGGGATCATAACGGCAAAGCTGATCTTTTCGGAAACCGGCACGCTCACGCTGTACACGCGCCGCCCCTCCATCGCCGAAGCGACGAGGCCGCCTGAGATCGCAGGGCTTGTGTTGTCGGGGTGGCCCTCGATCTGCGCCGCAAGGTTGATAAGGTCGGCCTGCGAGAGCGGCGAGCCGAGCATGCGGTTCGCGCCGAGGATGCCGGCGACGATGCAGGCCGAGCTGCTGCCGAGGCCGCGGGCCATCGGGATGTTGTTTTCCTGCCGGATTCTAAGGCCCGGAAGCTGCTTGCCGCAGATCTCGTAGAGGTGCTTTGCCGCCCAGTAGATCAGGTTGGATTCATCGGTGGGCACCCGCACACCGTCCGTCGCGGCGATTTCGAGCGCGTCGGCCTCCTCCATCCAGACGCGGTTGTGCATCGTGAGCGCAATGCCGAGCGCGTCGAAGCCGGAGCCGAGGTTGGCGCTGGTGGCCGGAATATCGATTCGAATCATCGGGTTCGTCCTTTCTCTCAATAATCGGAAATCCGGATGCGGTTGAGAACCCGGACGCCGCGCGCCTCAAGCGCCCGGAGCTTTTCCTCAAGCGCGGCCTCGGTCAGGCCGGAGACGGTGAAGCCCGCTTCGCCCTTGACCGGTTTTTTCGCGAGCAGACGCGTCGGGTTTTCAAACACCGCGCATGCCGCCTCAAACGCCTTATCGCCGCTTTCCGCCGCCGCGTGCACGTAAGCGCTCGTCTCCATCGCGCCGAAATCCGCCACATAGCCGGGCTTTGCGTCCTCCCAGTAGAGGTATTTGCGGGCCTTGAAATGCTTCACGCAGTCGATCACATCCGCCACGACGGCGCTCGCCGTGGGCAGCTTGCCGGCGCCCTTGCCGTAGAACACGACGTCGCCGGTCGCATCGCCGCGCACCATGATGCCGTTAAACACGTCGTCCACGCTTGCAAGCTGGCTGCCGCGCTGCACGAGCATGGGGCAAACCATAATATGCACCTGCCCGTTTTCGAGCATTTTCACGGAGCCGATCAGCTTGATGACGCCGCCCCAGACATCGGCAAAATCGACGTCCTCGAGCGTGATTTTCGTGACGCCCTCCGTATGCACCGATTCGGGATACACGTGCGTGCCGAATGCGAGCGACGCGAGGATGCAGATCTTGCGGCAGGCGTCGTCGCCCTCCACATCCGCGCGCGGGTCGCGCTCCGCATAGCCGAGCTTCTGGGCCAGCGCCAGCGCGTCTGCAAAGTTCATCTGCTCGCGGATCATCTTCGTCAAAATGAAATTCGTCGTGCCGTTCAGAATGCCGGCGATCTCCGTTACCTCGTTCGCGGCGAGGCACTGGCTGATCGGCCGAATGATCGGGATGCCGCCGCCCACGCTCGCCTCAAACAGGAAATTCAGGTTGTTTTCCTGCGCGATGTGCAGCAGCTCGGCGCCCTTCTTCGCCACAAGCTCCTTGTTGGAAGTGACGACGCTCTTGCCGTTTTCAAAGCAGGCCTTCACGAAATCATACGCCGGGCTGAGGCCGCCCATGACCTCTACGACGATGCGCACCTCGGGGTCGTTCAGGATCACATTGAAATCCTTCACGAACCGGTCGCTGTACGGCAGGCCGGGAAACTCCTTCAAATCGAGAATATATTTGACCTCGATGGCCTCCTTGGCGCGCTTTCGGATGCTCTCCGCATGCGTGGTGAGCACCTCCAGCACACCGGAGCCGACGACGCCGTGTCCAAGAACTGCGATATATGCCATTTTCCTCTTCCTTTCCCTGTTTTAACCGACGATGCTGTCGATCTTGATGACGCCCTGCACCTCGAAAAGCCGCTTCAAAAGCTCGTCAACCTCGATGCTCATGTTTTCGCTGCGCGCGGAAACGGAGACGAACGCCTTGCCCTTCACCGGAATATTCTGGTTAATCGTCAAAATATTCGCGTTCGCCCGGTAAAACACCGTGAGCAGGTTCACGAGCACGCCGGGCTTATCGATCAGCACGACCTGCACGGTCATGATTGCACCCGTTTCCTTTTTCGTGTACGGAAAAACGGCGTTCTTATACTTATAATAGACGCTGCGCGAGATGCCGGCCAGCTTCACGGCCTCCGAGGTATTGGAGGCCTCGCCGGTTTCCAAAAGCTGGTTTACACGCACGACCTTCTGGTAAACCTCGGGCAGAACGCTCTCGTCGATCAGCAGATAGGATGTGTTGTTCATTGTCCACCACCTGAATACGTTTGTATTGCAACGACATACAGTTTACCACATTCCGCGGAAAAAAGCAACCCCAAACCCCAAAAAATCCGCCCCAGTATAGGGCGGATTTTTTTGCAGCTTGTATAAAGATCGTATAAGCGCTTTGAAACGGCTAGGCCGCGCTCGCCACTGTCGGCGCATCCGTCGCGGGCGGCGGCTCCGGTGTGATCTCCGGCGTCGGCTCAGCTGTCGGTTCCGGGGTGGGAACCGGCGTAGGCTCCGCCGTGGGAACCGGTGT
>URQJ01000127.1 GCA_900549945.1 uncultured Oscillospiraceae bacterium | reverse complement strand
CGAACGAGGGCGTCATCATGATCGCCGCGACGAACCGCCCCGACATCCTCGACCCGGCGCTGATGCGCCCCGGCCGCTTCGACCGGCAGGTCACGGTCGGCTATCCGGACGTCAAGGGCCGCGAGGAGATCCTGCGCGTTCACGCGAAGGGCAAGCCGCTCGCGCCGGACGTGAACCTTGAGACGATCGCGAAATCGACGGCCGGCTTCACCGGCGCGGACCTCGAAAACCTCCTCAATGAAGCGGCGCTGCTTGCAGCCCGCAAGGAGCGCCGGGCCATCACGATGGCGGAGATCGAGGAGGCGACGATCAAGGTCGTCGTCGGCACGGAGAAAAAGAGCCGTATCATGAGCGACAAGGAAAAGAAGCTCACGGCCTATCACGAGGCCGGCCATGCGGTCGCGACGTACTACTGCGATTCACAGGATCCGGTCCATCAAATCTCGATTATTCCCCGCGGCATGGCGGGCGGCTACACGATGCACCTGCCGACCGAGGATAAATCGTATAAGAGCCGCAACGAGATGAAGGAGGAGCTGATCGTTCTGCTCGGCGGCCGCGTCGCCGAAGCGCTCGTGCTCGACGACATCTCGACCGGTGCTTCCAACGACATCGAGCGCGCGACGAAGATCGTCCGCGCGATGGTCACGAAATACGGCATGAGCGAACGCCTCGGGCCGATCACCTACGGCACGGACACCAGCAACCCGTTCCTCGGCAAGGAAATGGGCCATGTGAGCAACTACTCGGAAGAGACGGCGGCGGAGATCGACGAGGAAGTGAAGTCGATTATCTTCAACGCCTATCAAAAGACCGAGAAGGTGCTTTCCGATCATATCGACGTCCTGCACCGGCTGGCCGGCGTGCTTTTCGAAAAGGAAAAGCTCGATGCGGATGAATTTATCGACGTGATCGAGGGCAGGCTGCTTCCGAGCGGCATGCAGGCCGCAGAGCCGGCCGCCATCCCGCCGGAGAGTGCCCCGGAGAGCGCGGAAGAACAACAGGATTAACCTTGAACGAAAGGGAATGTGCAGTGCATTCCCTTTACGTTTGTTTATACCCCGCCGGTTCGAAAACGGGGCCGGCGGTGTGTGGGGCAGGGGCGAAAGAGACGGCCCGGGCCTCCGCACGGCGCGTTCGGCACCGCCGTACAGTGCGTGCGGCGGTGCCGGAAAACGGCGCAGGACATTCCTTGCGAAAGGAGCGAAACGCTATGGCGAAAAAACAGAATTACGGCAACGAAAGCATAACGAGCCTCAAGGGCGCCGACCGCGTGCGGCTGCGCCCGGCGGTCATCTTCGGCTCGGACGGCCTCGACGGCTGCGAGCACGCGATCTTCGAAATTCTCTCGAACTCGATCGACGAGGCGCGGCAGGGCTACGGCAAGGAGATCACCGTTACACGCTTCCTCGACCAGTCGATCGAGGTGGAGGACCACGGCCGCGGCATCCCGGTCGACTACAACAAGCGCGAGGAGCGCTTCAACTGGGAGCTTGTTTTCTGCGAGATGTACGCGGGCGGCAAGTACAACAACAACGACGGCGGCAACTACGACTACGCGCTCGGCCTCAACGGCCTTGGCCTCTGCGCCACGCAGTATGCCTCGGAATATATGGACGCGGACATCCGCTACGACGGCTTCCGCTACACGCTGCATTTCGAGCACGGCGAGAACGTCGGCGGCCTGCAGAAGGAGCCGTACGCGAAGAAGGATACCGGGTCCGTGATCCGCTGGAAGCCGGACCTCAAGGTGTTCACCGACATCGCGGTGCCGGCCGAATACTACACGGACACGATCCGCCGGCAGGCGATCGTCAACGCGGGCGTGAAATTCATCTTCAAAAACGAGGTGTCGCCGAGGAAGTTCGAGACGACCGTGTTCTGCTACGAAAACGGCATCGAGGACCACGTGCGCGAGCTCTGCGGCGACGACGCGCTGACCTCGATCCAGTTCTGGCAGTCCGAAAAAAAAGTGCGCGACCGCGGGGATCTGCCTCTCTACAACGTGAAGATCAATGCGGCGGTCGCTTTTTCGAACCGCCTGCACCTGACCGAATACTACCACAACTCGAGCTGGCTCGAGTACGGCGGCGCGCCGGACAAGGCCGTGCAGAACGCCTTTGTCTATCAGATCGACGCGTATTTGAAGCAGAACGGCAAGTACAACAAGTCGGAGAGCAAGATTAAGTTTCAGGACATCGAGGACTGCCTCGTCATCGTTCTGTCCTCCTTTTCGACGATGACCTCCTACGAAAACCAGACGAAGAAGGCCATCAACAACAAGGGCATTCAGGAAGCGATGGTGGAGATGCTCCGCCACAACCTTGAGGTCTATTTCATCGAGAACCCGATGGAGGCCGAGAAGATCGGCGCGCAGGTGCTCATCAACAAGCGCTCCCGCGAGGACGCCGAGCGCACGCGGTTGAACCTCAAGGGCAAGCTGACCGCGAAAATGGATATCACGGGCCGCGTTGCCAAATTCGTTGACTGTCGCTCGAAGGATACGGCGGAGCGCGAGATCTTCATCGTGGAGGGCGATTCGGCGCTCGGTGCGGTCAAGCAGGCGCGCGACCCAAACTATCAGGCGATCATGCCGATCCGCGGCAAGATCCTCAACTGCCTCAAGGCGGATTACGATAAGATTTTCAAAAGCGAGATCATCACCGATCTCATCAAGGTGCTCGGCTGCGGCGTGCAGGTGAAATCGAAGGCGAACAAGAACCTCGCGACCTTCGACATGGACAACCTGCGCTGGAGCAAGATCATCCTGTGCACCGATGCGGATGTGGACGGCTTTCATATCCGCACGATGCTGCTGACGATGCTCTACCGCCTGACGCCCGACCTGATCGACCAGAACAAGGTGTTCATCGCGGAGTCGCCGCTGTATGAGATCACCTCGAAGGACAAGACGTTTTTCGCCTACGACGAGCGCGAGAAGGAGCAGTTCCTCGGCGAGCTCAAGGGCCAGAAATACACGATTCAGCGCTCGAAGGGTCTCGGTGAAAACGACCCTGAGATGATGAACCTGACGACGATGAACCCCAAAACGCGCCGCCTGATTCAGGTGAAGCCCGGCGACGTGGAGCGCACGGCCGAGATGTTCGACACGCTGCTCGGCGACAACCTCGCCGGCCGCAAGGATTATATCGCCGAGCACGGCAGCGAGTATATGGACGATCTGGATGTTTCGTGACGGTTTGCGCACCGCGGCCTGTGAAAGCAAAGGAGAGAGGATATGGCGAGGAAAAAACAGCAGCCAAAGCGCGAGAGCGCGGTGAAAATGCAGGGCTTTATCGCGGGTGCGGGCGAGATCGTCGAGCAGGATATCAACGATACGATCCGCAAGAATTTCATGCCGTATGCGATGAGCGTCATTCTGTCGCGCGCGATCCCGGAGATCGACGGCTTCAAGCCCTCGCACCGCAAGCTGCTCTACACGATGTATAAGATGAACCTGCTCGGTTCGGCGCGCACGAAGAGCGCGAACATCGTCGGCCAGACGATGAAGCTGAACCCGCACGGCGACGCCGCCATCTACGACACGATGGTGCGCCTCTCGCGCGGCTATGAGGCGCTTCTGCACCCGTACGTCGATTCGAAGGGCAATTTCGGCAAGTTCTATTCGCGCGATATGGCGTGGGCCGCCTCGCGCTACACCGAGGCGCGGCTCGACGGCATCTGCCGCGAGCTGTTCCGCGACATTGACAAGGATACCGTTGATTTTATCGACAACTACGACAGCACGACGAAGGAGCCGACGCTGCTGCCCGCGGCGTTTCCCTCGGTGCTCGTCAACGCGAACACCGGCATCGCGGTCGGCATGGCGTCGTCGATCTGCCCGTTCAACCTTGCGGAGGTCTGCAACACGGCGATCGAGCTGATGAAAAACCCGAAGCACGATCTTTTCACGACGATGCAGGCGCCTGATTTCCCGGGCGGCGGCCAGATTATTTTCGACCGCAAGGCGATGGAGCAGATCTATGAGACGGGCCGCGGCAGCATCCGCGTGCGCGCGCGCTACACGTTCGACAAGGCGGCGAACTGCATCGATATCACGCAGATCCCGCCCACGACGACGATCGAGGCGATCGTTGAGAAGGTGATCGACCTCGTCAAGCAGGGCAAGCTCAAGGAGCTGACCGACATCCGCGACGAAACGGGTCTCGACGGCCTGAAGATCACGATCGATCTCAAGCGCGGCACCGACCCGGAAAAGCTGATGCAGCGCCTGTTCAAGATGACCTCGCTCGAGGACAGCTTTGCCTGCAACTTCAACGTGCTGATCGCCGGCGTGCCGCGCGTGCTCGGCGTGCGCGCGCTCTTTGAGGAGTGGACGGCGTTCCGCGTCGAATGCGTCCGCCGCCGCACGTATTTCGACCTTACGAAAAAGAAGGAGAAGCTGCACCTGCTCTACGGCCTGCGGGCGATTCTGCTCGACATCGACAAGGCGATCCGCATCGTCCGCGAGACGGCGGAGGAGAGCGAGGTCGTGCCGAACCTGATGATCGGCTTCGGCATCGATGCGGTGCAGGCCGAGTACGTCGCGGAAATCAAGCTGCGCCATTTGAACCGCGAGTTTATTTTGAAGCGCACCGAGGAGATCGAAAACCTCGAGGCGGAGATCCGCGACCTCGAGGCGGTGCTCGCGTCGAAATCGCGCATCAAGACGATTATCACGCGCGAGCTTTCGGAGATCGCGCAGAAGTACGGCCAGCCGCGCCGCAGCCTGATCCTCTACGCCGACGAGATCCACGAGGAGGAGCCGGTGGAGGAGATCCCCGATTATCCGGTGAATTTGTTCTTCACGCGCGAGGGCTATTTCAAGAAGATTACGCCGCTCTCGCTGCGCATGGGCGGCGAGCAGAAGCTCAAGGAGGGCGACGCGATCGTGCGCCAGCTCGAATCGACGAACGCCGCCGAGCTGCTGTTTTTCTCCGACCGGGCGCAGGTCTACAAGATGCGCGCCGCCGATTTTGCCGATATGAAGGCGAGCGTGATGGGCGAGTACATCCCCGCGCGCGTGCAGATGGATGAGGGCGAGACGGCGGCCGCGATGGCGGTCACTTCGGATTACAGCGGCTTCATGCTGTTTGTCTTTGAAAACGGCAAGGCCGCGAAGGTGGAGCTTTCGGCCTACAGCACCAAGACGAACCGCCGCAAGCTCTTAAACGCGTATTCGGATAAATCTCCGCTGGTCGCAGCGCTTCAGCTTCCCGAGGACGGCGACGTGCTGCTGACGGCCTCGAGCGGGCGCATGCTGCTCTTCAATACGGGGCTGATCGCGCCGAAGGCGACGAAAAGCACGCAGGGCGTCGCGGCGATGACGCTCAAGAAGGGCCAGCGCGTCCTGTCGGCCGTCGTGTATCAGGAGGGCGACCTCCAGAACCCGGCGCGCTTCAAAAAGAAGCTGCCGGCGCTCGGCGCGCTGCCGAACGGCGAGGAAGGGCGCGACGCGCAGACGTCGCTGTAAGCGGCGCGGCTTAAAGCCGGGAAGGCTCGGGCGGATGCAGGCGCCGGCCTTCGGCGCGCTGTGCCGAAAGCAGTTAGAAGGATGAAAAATCTGCCGCCCGGGCGACGCGCTCGGGCGGCAGAAAAGCAAGAGGAGGAAAGCCGTATGGTTTCAATCGATTTGAGCGGGAAAACCGCGCTTGTCACGGGCGGTTCGGGCCAGCTTGGCCGCGTGATGGTCCGCCGCCTCGCGCAGGCGGGCGCCGCCGTGCTCGTGCACTACAACCAAAACGGGGAAAAGG
>URQJ01000126.1 GCA_900549945.1 uncultured Oscillospiraceae bacterium | reverse complement strand
CGCTCGTCGGCGCCGTGCCGCATCCGCCGCGACCGCGAAACGTTTGTCGCCGAGGCGACGCCGGGACTCTATCCGATGGGCGAGGGTGCGGGCTATGCGGGCGGCATCATGAGTGCCGCCGTCGATGGCATGAAAGCGGCACTTGCATTCCTGCACCAAAATGTGCAATACTAATAAGGATATCAAACCTTTAAGACGCGAAAACGCATCTGAGTATCAGGGGGAAAGAAATATGGCAAGATTATTCGGTACGGACGGTGTTCGCGGCGTCGCGAACAAGGACCTCACCTGCGAGCTCGCGATGAAGCTCGGCCGCGCGGCTGCGGCCGTTTTGACGAACAAGTCGACGCGCCACCCGCGCGTCATCATCGGCAAGGACACCCGCCTTTCGAGCGACATGCTCGAGAATGCGATGGCGGCCGGCCTGTGCAGCGTCGGCGCTTCGGTTGTGCTGCTCGGCGTCGTGCCCACGCCGGCGGTCGCCTACCTTGTCGAGAAGTACAAGGCGGATGCGGGCGTGATGATCTCCGCCTCCCACAACTCCTACGAATACAACGGCATTAAAATTTTCAGCGGCGACGGCTACAAGCTGCCGGACGACCTTGAGGAGCGCATCGAATCGCTGATCCTCGGCGAGGCCGCGCTGCCGGCCGCGCCCGCGGACAGCGACCTCGGCACGGTGGAGACGGCGCCGAACGCGCTGCGCGACTACATCGACCACGTGAAATCGACCGTGCATTTCTCGCTCGACGGCCTCGAGGTCGCGCTCGACTGCGCGAACGGCTCCTCCGCGATGACGGCGGAAACGCTGTTTACGGAGCTCGGCGCGAAGGTGCACATGCTCTCGAACGAGCCGAACGGCGTCAACATCAACGACGGCTGCGGCTCCACGCACATGGAGAGCCTGATCGAGTACGTCAAGACGCACAAGGTTGACGCGGGCATCGCGTTCGACGGCGACGCGGACCGCTGCCTCGCGGTCGACGAAAACGGCGAGCCGGTCGACGGCGACTTCATCATGGCAATCTGCGGCCTCGACATGAAGAGCCGCGGCAAGCTCAACAAGAGCTGCATCGTCGGCACGATTATGACGAACCTCGGCTTCGTGAAATTCTGCGAGCGCAACGACATTCACTTTGAGGCGACGAAGGTCGGCGACCGCTACGTGCTTGAGGAGATGCTGCTCGAAAACTACAGCTTCGGCGGCGAGCAGAGCGGCCACGTGATCTTCCGCGATTTTGCGACGACCGGCGACGGCCAGCTTACGGCGGCGCAGCTGCTCAGCATCATGAAGCGCCGCGAGGCGAAGCTCTCCTCGATGACGACGGTCATGGAGCGCTACCCGCAGACGATCAAGAACATCCGCGTCACGCCCGAGGGCAAGCTCGCGTTCTACACCGACCCGAAGGTCAAGAAGGCGATCGACACGGCCACAAAGACGCTCGCCGGCAACGGGCGCGTCATCGTGCGGCCGTCCGGCACGGAGCCGCTGCTGCGCGTCATGGTGGAGGGTCAGGATCTCGAGCTGATCGAAAAGCTCGCAAACGATATTTCAAAGGTCATCGAGGAAGAGCTTGTTTCATGAGGATTGCAGACTGGAAGGATTATGAACTGATCGATACGGGCTCCGGCGAGCGGCTCGAGCGGTGGGGAGATATTCTCCTCATCCGCCCCGACCCGCAGATCATCTGGAGGTCCGAGAAAAAAGATCCCCGCTGGAAAAGCGCGCACGCGCGCTACCGCCGCTCAAACACGGGCGGCGGCCGGTGGGAGGTCTATAAAAAGCTGCCCGACGTGTGGAAGATCACGCGCGGGCCGCTCACGTTCCGCCTAAAGCCGATGGGCTTCAAGCATACGGGCGTTTTCCCCGAGCAGGGCGTGAACTGGGACTACACGGCGCGGTGCATCCGCGAGGCGAAGAAAAAGGACCCCGCGCGGGAGATCCGTGTGCTGAACCTGTTCGGCTACACGGGCGCGGCGACGCTCGCCTGCATGGAGGCC
Source organism: uncultured Oscillospiraceae bacterium (assembly GCA_900549945.1). Lineage (GTDB taxonomy): Bacteria > Bacillota > Clostridia > Oscillospirales > Acutalibacteraceae > Hominenteromicrobium. The sequence continues at coordinate 3,812 of URQJ01000126.1, read as the reverse complement.
GGCGCGGCCGTGACGCACGTGGACGCTTCGAAGGGCATGGTGCAGTGGGCGCGTGAGAACGCCGCGGCCTCCGGCCTTGCGGAGCGCCCGGTGCGCTGGCTCGTGGACGACTGCGTGAAATTCGTCCAGCGGGAGATCCGCCGCGGCAACCACTACGACGGGATCATCATGGACCCTCCCTCCTACGGGCGCGGCCCGGGCGGCGAGGTGTGGAAGCTCGAGGAGCAACTCTACGGCCTCGTGGAGATGTGCGTGCCGGTGCTCACCGAGAACCCGCTCTTCTTCATCTTAAATTCCTACACGACGGGGCTTTCGCCCTCCGTGATGGCGTATCTGCTCGGCGTGCTTTTAAAGCCGCGGTTCGGCGGCGCCGTCTCCGCCGATGAGATCGGTCTGCCGGTCACGGCGACGGGGCTTGCGCTGCCCTGCGGCAGCACGGCGATCTGGTGCGCGGGGGACTGAGCGCGGCCGGGAAAGGCTTGGTGATATAAGTGAGTTTTATAGAATGCAGGGCGCTGCGCTTCGCCTACGGCGAGGAGACCGGCGAGGTGCTGCACGGCGTCGATCTCGATATCAAAAAGGGCGAGTTCGTCGCGCTGCTCGGCCACAACGGCTGCGGCAAATCGACGATGGCGAAGCTCTTCAACGGCATGCTTGTGCCGACGGCCGGCACGGTTTTTGTGGACGGCATCGACACCGCCGTGGAGGATACGCAGCTCGATGTGCGCCGCCGCGTCGGCCTCGTGCAGCAGAATCCGGATAACCAGCTCGTCGCGGGCATCGTGGAGGAGGACGTGGCGTTCGGCCCCGAAAATCTCGGCATCCCGCCCGCAGAGATCCGCCGCCGCGTCGATGCGGCGCTCAAGGCCGTCAACATGTACGAGTACCGCGAGCACGCGCCGCACAAGCTCTCGGGCGGCCAGAAGCAGCGCATCGCGATCGCGGGCGTCATCGCGATGGAGACCGAGTGCATCGTGCTCGACGAGCCGACCGCCATGCTGGACCCGCGCGGCCGGCAGGAGGTCATGGACACGATCACGTATTTGAACCGTGAAAAGGGCATCACGATCGTGCTGATCACGCATTATATGGACGAGGCCGTGCGGGCCGACCGCGTCGTCGTGATGGACGACGGGCAGGTGCTGCTGGACGGCGGCCCGCGCACGGTATTCGCGCAGGTGGAGCTTTTGAAGCGCCACCACCTTGACGTGCCGCAGGCGACGGAGCTCGTCTACCGGCTGAACGCCGCGGGCTGCCGCATTGCCGGCGCGCCGCTCAATGAGGACGAATGCGTCGCGGCGATCGGCGCGTATCTGAAAGAAAAGGGCTCGCCGTCTGCCGGCTGAGCCCTCTCCCGCCCGCAGGGGCGGCTGTTTATCCCGTAAGGTTTACCGGGGCAGGATCACGCGACCTACACCCGGCAGCGGAGGAATTCACATGGCAATTTTAGAAACGAAAAATCTGACCTACACCTACGGCGCGGGCACGCCCTTTGAAAAGACCGCGGTGCAAAACGTCTCGATCGCAGTCGAAAAGGGCGAGTTTATCGGCGTGATCGGCCACACGGGCAGCGGCAAATCGACGCTGATCCAGATGCTCAACGGCCTGATCCGCCCGACGAGCGGGCAAGTGCTGCTGAACGGGCAGGACATCTGGGAGAAGCCGAAGGAGATCCGCCGCGTGCGCTTTCAGGTGGGCATGGTGTTCCAGTACCCCGAGTACCAGCTCTTCGAGGAGACAGTTCTGAAGGACATCATGTTCGGCCCGAAGAACATGGGGCTTTCCGACGAGGAGGCGATGGAGCGCGCGAAGGAGGCGGCGCGGTTTACAGACCTGAAGCCGTCCCTGCTCGAAAAATCGCCGTTTGAGCTTTCGGGCGGCGAGAAGCGCCGCGCGGCGATCGCGGGCGTGATCGCGATGGACCCCGAGGTGCTGATCCTCGATGAGCCCGCCGCCGGCCTCGACCCGAAGGGGCGCGACGTGATCCTCGCGCAGATCGCGCAGTACCACGCGCACCGGCACAACACCGTGCTGCTCATTTCGCACAGCATGGAGGACATCGGCCGCACGGCCGAGCGCGTGCTCGTCATGAATAAGGGCCGCGCCGAAATGCTGGACAAGACCCGCGCCGTCTTTGCACGCGGCGGCCTTTTGGAGCCGATGGGCCTGCGCCTGCCGCAGATCACCGCGATCATGCGGCGGCTGCGCGCGATGGGTCTGCCGGTAAGCGAAACGGTCCTGAGCGTCGACGAGGCGCTGATGGAGCTGATCCCGCTGCTTGCCGGGAAAAAGGACGGGGAGGTGCAGCCGAAATGATTTCCGATATCACAATGGGGCAGTTTTTCCCCGGAAAATCCGTTCTGCACCGCATGGACCCGCGCATCAAGCTGTGCCTGACCGTGTACTTCATCGTGCTGATCTTCTGCGCGCAGAACTTTGTCACGATGGCGGCGACGATTTTTATGTGCTTCCTCGGCATCGCGCTTTCGAAGGTGCCGGTGAAGCTGTACATCAAAAGCTTGAAGCCGATTCTGTTCATCGTCGTGTTTACCGGTGTGCTCAACCTCTTTTACGGGACGGGCGAGCCGCTCGTGAAGCTCGGCTTCATCACGATCACGATGAACGGCATTTTGAACAGCATCATGATCGCGGTGCGCATCGTCGTGCTGATCCTCATCAGCTCGATCCTCACGTTTACAACCTCGCCGACGCAGCTTACCGACGCGATCGAGCGGCTTTTGAAGCCGCTTGCGCTGCTGCACGTGCCGGTGCATGAATTTGCGATGATGATGACGATCGCGCTGCGTTTTGTGCCGCTTCTGCTCGAGGAGACCGAGAAGATCATGGCGGCGCAGAAATCGCGCGGCGCGGATATGGAGAGCGGCGGCCTTATCCAGCGCATCAAGGCGCTGATCCCGGTGCTGATCCCGCTCTTTGTCTCGGCGTTCCGCCGGGCATTTGATCTTGCGACCGCGATGGAAAGCCGCTGCTACAACGGCGGCGCGGGCCGCACGAAGATGAAGGTTTTAAAGCTCGGGCGCGTCGATTTCGTGTCGCTCGCCGTGTGCGTTCTGTTCCTCGCGGTGTTCGCCGCGCTGAATATCGTGCTCCCGCCGGCGATCGTGCGGTGAGGCTCGGCCGCGTGCCGGAAAGGAGGCGCCTGTGGAGCGCAATCTGCTTCTGACAATTCAATACGACGGCAGCGGCTACCACGGCTGGCAGGTGCAGGAAAACGCGCGCAGCGTGCAGGGCGTTTTTCAGGAGGCGCTGAGAAGCGTGCTCGGCACGCAGCCGGACATCAAATCGTGCAGCCGCACGGATACCGGCGTGCACGCGCGGGAGTTCTGCATCAGCATGAAGCTCGACCACGGCATCCCCTCGGAAAGGCTCCCCGGCGCGCTGAACCATTTCCTGCCGCCGGACATCGCGGTGCTCGGCTGCCGGCCGGTGCCGCCCGATTTCCACGCGCGGTACTCGTGCCGCGGGAAGCGGTACGTCTATGAGATTTGGAACCACCCGGTGCGCAGCCCGTTTCTGCACGGCCGCGCGCTGCACTACTACCACCCGATCGATGAAAAGCTGCTCGACGCGGCGGCGCGGTACTTCATCGGCCGCCACGATTTCACCTCGTTCTGCACGCTCGATAAGCGCGAAATGGGCGATTTTCACCGCACTGTGGCCGAGAGCCGCGTCACGCGCGACGGCGACATGGTGCGCTTCACGGTGGCGGCGGACGGCTTTCTCTACAACATGGTGCGCATCATGGCGGGCACGCTGCTCGGCGTGCAGCAGGGGCGCTTTGCGCCGGCGGA
>URQJ01000125.1 GCA_900549945.1 uncultured Oscillospiraceae bacterium | reverse complement strand
GTGCTCTTCCGATCTAAAACCACATGGGGGAGAGTGTCCTTGGACACTCTCCCCCATGCTTTGTCCTGTGTACCGGGCGGTCAGCGCCGGCTGTACGTACGCGGAAAGCGGCGAAAACTCGCTTTACCGCATGATCGTCGAGCAGGAGGGCGGCAACGCGGAATTTGCCGCGGCGCTCTGCTACCTGTTCAACCAAAACGGCATCGCCGCGCGCATCGCTTCGGGCACCGCCGGCGACACAGAGCACCGGTGGGTCATCGCCGAGCTCGGCGGACAGCCGTACCACTTCGACCCCACCTTCGAGAACAGCGCCACAGGCGGCCGCGGCCTCTCGTATTTCGGCATGAGCGACGCGGCGCGTATTTACACGGGCTGTGCTCTGCCCTGCACGGCGGGACGCGGCGGATACGCCGAAACCCTCGGCGCCCCCTGCCCCGACACGCATTTCGATGAATTTTTCACCGACGTGACAAGCTGGGACTGTGACGTGCGCGCGCATTTTCTCTATCTCGCCTACGGCTTCGAGACGGAATATCTAAATTCCATCGAGACAGGCCTGCAGAGCACCGCAGAACAGGGCGAAATTGCAGTTCAAGCAGAATGAAAATAATACAGCAGCAGGGAACGGTGCAGCCGAGGCGCCGTTCCCTGCTGTTTATTTGTATGGCGATGAAGTCCGCCCGAATGCAGAGCGGGCCGCCGGCCATGGAGCCGCCGGCAGACCCCTTGCGGCGGTGCAGATCAATACTTGGCGGCCTCGATCTCCTCGATCACGCCGCGGACCGCGCCCTCTACGGCGCCCGCTTCAAACGGCACCGGGATGCCGGCATCGTGCAGGAGGTCGAAATACCCCATCGTGCCGCCCGTCCTGCACAGCTTCAGGTAGCGCGCCCACGCGCTTTCGCGGTCGCGCTTCATCTCGCCGTACAGGCTGAACGCGCAGATCTGTGCCAGCGCGTAATCGATATAATAGAATGGGTAGAGGAAAATGTGCTGCTTCTGCATCCAGAATCCGCCGCCCTCGAGAAATTCGTTGCCGTCGTAATCGCGCCACGGCATATACTTTTTCTCGAGCGCGCGCCAGACGCCGCGGCGTTCTGCGGCCGTCATGCGCGGCTTGGCGTACACCCTGTGCTGGAATTCATCGACGCAGGCCATATAGGGGATCACGGAAAGCGCGCCGCACAGGTGCGCGTAGCGGTATTCGTCCGCGCGGTCCCCGAAGAATTTATCCATCCACGGGTAGGTGAAGAACTCCATCGCCATCGAGTGGATCTCGTTGATCTCGCTCGTCGAACTCTGCAAAGCGGAAGCCGGGATCAGCCGCTCGCTGAGATAGCACTGGAACGCGTGCCCCGCCTCGTGGGTCAGCACGTCGACGTCCGCCGAGGTGCCGTTGAAATTCGAGAAAATGAACGGCGCCTTGTAGGCCGGCAGCGAAGTGCAGTAGCCGCCGAGGTGCTTGCCCGGGCGCGTCTCGAGGTCAAAGAGCTCGTGCTCGGTCATGAAATCGAAAAATTCTTTTGTCTCCGGGGAAAGCGCGCTGTACATCTCTGAAGCCGCTTTCAGCATATCATCCTTGCTGCCGGCAGGGTCTGCGTTGCCGCCCGGAAACACGAGGCTTTCATCGTAATACCGCAGCTTGTCGACGCCGAGTCGCCTGCGCTGTGCCTCAAGCATCTTGGAAACCGCCGGCGTGACGACCGTACGGACCTGCTCGCGGAATTTTTCGACGTGCTCGGGCGTGTAATCAAGCCGCTGGCGGTTGCGGTAGGCAAGCGCCGTGTAGCTCTCAAAGCCGAGCTTTTCGGCCATATCCGCGCGCACGGCGATCAGCTCGTCGTAGATCCTGTCGAGCTCGGGCGCGGCGGCCTCGTAGAGCGCCGCCCACTTTTCAAAGGCCTCGCGCCGCTCCGCGCGGTCGGTGCTTTCCATATGCTTTAAGAGGCCGTAAAAATTGCAGGTCTCGCCGCGGAACTCCGTCTTGCAGGCGGCGGCCGCCTTCGAGTAGGCGACCGACAGCGCTGACTCGCGGACAAGATCGCCGATGATACGCGCATCCTGCACGAGCAGGCTGTTTTCAAGCAGCTTGATAAAGTGCGCGCCGTACTCCCGCTCGAAATCGGCGCAAAAAGGGCCGTTTACGATCGCCTCGCTGAACGCCTTCGACACGGGGATCAGGTTCGGCAGGTTCTCGTTGAAATACGCGACTTCCCCGTCGTAAAACGCGTCGGTCGTGTCCATGGTGTTGCGGATGCTCGCGAGGGATTCCGCCGTACTAAGCGCCGTTTCGAGCGCCTCCGCTTTTTGGAACGCCTCGCGCGCCTGCGCGTAGGTTTCCGCGCCGCGAAGCGCCTCACTGAGCGCCTTATACTGCTCGACCGCCGCCGCGATGTCCGGCCGCGTGTAGGGCAGCTCGCTGAATTTCTGCATAATACCGCTTCCTTTCCCTGCCTTTCGGCAGCATACGTTTATATATATTCTCTGCGCCCTTAGAAAAATCATACCGTTTCCGCACATAAGGTGCAGCGGAAAACAGAAAAGCCGAACGGCACTGAAACGCGTTCGGCTTTAAATCTGCTTTATTTTGCGAGCACCGTGCGGACCGCATCCGCCAGAATACGCAGGCCGGTCTCCAGCGTTTCAACCGGCACGTTCAGCGCCGGCATGACCTTGATGACCGCGTTGCCGCGCCCGACGCGCTCGACGATGAGGCCGTTTTTGAATGCCTCGTCGAGCACCTTTTTCGACACGTCGCCCTCGAATCCGCCGAAATCGACGCCCCAAAGCAGGCCAATGCCGCGCGTTTCGATGCGGCTGTCGATCGCGCCGATCTCATCGCGCATGAATTTCGCGACGATCTGCTCGCGCTCGCGCACACCCGCCTCCACATGCTCGTTCAGCATGTATTCGAGGCCGGCCTTTGCCGCGATCAGCGAGAGCTGGTAGCCGCGGAACGTGCCGTTGTGCTCGCCGGGCTTCCACGCGTCGAGCTCGGGCTTCAGGAGCGTGACCGCAAACGGCATGCCGTAGCCGCCGATCGATTTCGAAAGCGTCACGATGTCGGGCACGATGCCCGCGCGCTCGAAGGAGAAGAACCAGCCCGTGCGCGCGCAGCCCACCTGCACGTCGTCGACGACCATCAAAATGTCGTGCTTGTCGCAGAGCGCGCGGACGCGCTGCAGCCATTCGGTCGGCAGCGCGTAGATGCCGCCGTCCGCCTGCGTCGTCTCGAGGACGATCGCCGCCGGCTTTTCGACGCCGGAGTGATCGTCCGTGATCAGGCGCTCCATATAGGCGACGGTGTCGAGCTCGGGGAACATGTAGGGCGCCGGGATGTGCGTGACATTGCAGAGCGGCACGCCCGCGCCGGCACGGGAATCCGCGTCGGTCGTCAGGGCGATGGAGCCGAGCGTCATGCCGTGGAACGCACCCATCAGCGCAAAGACGTTCGTGCGCTTTTTGACCTTGCGGGCGAGCTTCAGGGCCGCCTCAACCGCGTTCGTGCCCGTCGGGCCGACAAACTGGATCTTATAATCGAGACCGCGCGGCCGGATGATCTCGTTCTCAAAATAATCGATAAATTCGCGCTTCGGTGCGGTGTACATGTCCATCGCGTGCAGCACGCCGTCCTGCTCGAGGTAGTCGATCAGGCGGCGCTTGATGTATGGGTTGTTGTGCCCGTAATTCAGCGCGCCGGCGCCGCAGAAAAAGTCGATGTACTGCCGGCCGTCCTCGTCACAGAGGATCGAGCCCTTCGCGGTGGTGAATACCGCCGGGAAATTGCGGCAGTAGGAGCGCACCTCGGATTCATATGTCTCGAATGTTTTTGTGTTCATGGGTTTACCATCCTTTCTACCATGCACGCTTGCATGATTCAGCGATCGCACACAGCGCTCGGCGCTGCATGGGGCTGTTCTCTCTCCGCAAAACGGGCGTGGAGAGCCAGCGGCATCCGGCCAATGCAGTTTCGTATTTTGGCCTTGTGACTCAGTATACCACAGTATTCCGCAAAAAGGAATAAAGAAACCTCTTAAATTTTCCTTTCGCCTGCAAAATTTTTGCAAAAAACGGCGCCCGAAGGCGCCGCTTTTTCCGCGCCGGCTATTCGGCCCAGTTTTATTCGATGTTTTCGCCCAGCGTGCCCTGACTCAGCGCCTTGAGGTACGCGGTGATGAACTCGTCGATCTCGCCGTCCATCACGGCGTTGATGTTGCCCTTTTCGCAGCCGGTGCGGTGGTCCTTCGCGAGCGTGTACGGCATGAACACGTAGGAGCGGATCTGGCTGCCCCAAGTAATCTCCTTCTGCTCGCCCTTGATGTCCGAAATTTTCTCGAGGTGCTCGCGCTCCTTGATCTCGACGAGCTTCGAGATCAGCATCTTCATCGCGACGTCGCGGTTCTGGTACTGGCTGCGCTCCACCTGACAGGAAACGACGATACCCGTCGGGATATGGATGAGGCGGACGGCCGAGGACGTTTTGTTGACCTTCTGGCCGCCGGCGCCGCTCGCGCGGTAGACCTCCATCTTGATGTCGTCCGGGTTGATCTCCACGCTGAGGTCCTCGTCGATCTCCGGCATGACCTCGAGGGAGGAGAACGAGGTGTGGCGGCGGCCCGCCGAATCGAACGGCGAGACGCGTACGAGCCGGTGCACGCCGGCCTCGCTCTTCAAAAAGCCGTAGGCGTTCTCGCCCTCCACGAGGACAGAGGCGCTCTTGAGGCCGGCCTCGTCGCCGTCGAGGTAATCGAGCGTCGTCACCTTGAAGCCGTGGCGCTCCGCCCAGCGGTTGTACATGCGGAACAGCATCTCGGCCCAGTCCTGCGCTTCGGTGCCGCCGGAGCCCGCGTGGAACGTGAGAATCGCGTTCTTGCTGTCGTACTCGCCGGTCAGCAGCGTCGTCAGGCGCATCGTCTCGATCTCTTTCGCGATCGCCTCGATCTCCGCCTGCGCCTCGGGCAGCAGCGAGAGATCCTCCGCCTCGTCACCCATCTCGACGAGCGCGAGCGCGTCCTCCGCACGGGCACAGAGCTTCACGTACGTCTCGTCCTTCTGCTTGAGCGCGGCCGTTCTCTGCAGCACCTTCTGCGCCGCCTCCATATTGTCCCAGAAACCGGGCTCCGCCGCCTTGTTCTCGAGCATCTCGACCTCCTCGCGCAGCCGCTCGAGGCCGAGCGCATCCTTGAGTTCATCGAGGGCCGCCTGTTTATCGTGCAGTTCTCTCTTGAGTTCTTCAAATTGCAGCATATTCCAAAATACCTTTCCAAAGCAAAAGTCAGCCTGGCAGCCGCTTTGCGGGCATACCCGCGCGGCTGCCTGCGCCTGCGCATATCTTTTTATATTATACCGGATAATCCCGGCTTTGTAAACAGGAAAGTGCATGCTGTTTTGCGGGTTTTTTATGCGGATTTTCGGAATTATTAACAGTCTGAAAATTTATCGGCCGTGCATTGCGATCTCGGGCATATTGTAGTAGAATAGAGAAAAGATACATCGTTTTTCGAAAATCGAAGAGATTTTGGAGGAATCATTTTGGACTATAAGGGAATCAAGTGCCCTGTATGCGAGAAGCCGTTCACCGAGAACGACGACATCGTCGTCTGCCCCACGTGCGGCGCGCCGTACCACCGGGCATGCTATATGGAAAAGGGCGCGTGCATCTTCACGGACCTGCACGAGGCGGGCAAGGACTGGGCGCCTCCGCCCCCGCCGAACGCGCCGGACGTCTCGAGCGAGATCAAGGATAAGGAATGCCCGAACTGCGGCACACTCAACGCGCACAGCGCGCTGTTTTGCAGCATCTGCAACGCCTCGCTGACGGGCACGCCCGAAACGCACCGCAACTCGGGCTACAGCACGCAGCAGGCCGG
>URQJ01000124.1 GCA_900549945.1 uncultured Oscillospiraceae bacterium | reverse complement strand
ACCGCCCGCAGACGGACAGCGAGCTCGTCATCGGCGTGGACACAGCCGCGGAGGGCGGCCTGCCGGCCTACGGCCTTGTTTACTGGGTGGCGGGCGCGGCGGCGGCCTGCCCGGTGAACGGCTCTCTGACGAACCGCCTGTACGACGGCGAGCTGACGCTCACGCTCGCGCAGACACAGGCGGAGCTTGAGGCCGCGATCGCCGCGGGCAAATTCGTGCTGCACAACGTGAACGGCGCGGCCCGCGTGCTCGAGGACGTCAACACGCTCAAGACGCTGACGGAGACGCGCGGCGAGGACTTTAAGAGCAACCAGACCGTGCGCCTGTGCCACGACGCGGCCAACCGCATCGCGCTGCTCTTCAACACGCAGTACCTCGGCATGGTGCCGAACGACGCGAACGGCCGCATCAGCCTTTGGAACGACGTGTGCAAGATTTTCCAGAGCTACGAGAAGGCCCGCGCGATCGAGAACTTCGACACCGCGAGCGTGGAGGTGCTGCCGGGCGAAGCCAAGGACGCCGTGCGCTGCCGCGTGAGCGGGCTTTCGGTCATCCGCGCGATGAGCAAGCTCTACATGGACATTGTGATCGCTTAAGGGAGGGAATTCAACATGGCAAACGACAAGGTATTTATGGACGCGCTCGAGGCGGTTGCCGGCTCGATGGCGACGGCTTACGTGACGCTCGGCGGCGTGCGCTACCGCCTCTTGCAGCTCAAAAATTTTGAGGCGAGCATGGAAATCACGGTTTCGGACGTGCCGATTCTCGGCAAGACCGGCAAGGGCCACAAGCCCAGCGGCTGGAACGGCACGTGGAAGGGCACCGCGCACTACAACCAGTCCATCCTGCGCGAGGTATGGCTCGCTTACAAGAACACCGGCGCACTGCCGGAGATGGACATTCAGGTGACGAACGAAGATCCCACTTCCTCGGTCGGCCGCCAGACGGTCATCCTCAAGAACTGCCTGACGAAGGGCGGCATCCTGACGAAGTTCGACGCGGACGCCGAAACGCTCGAGGAGGACATCGAGGGCACGTTCGACGACTGGGAGATGCCGGAAAAATTCTCGCTCGTCGCGGGCATGCAGTAAAAAAGGAGGCTATAACATGGCAGAAAATCTGAGCGCCTTTCTGGCGCAGAACGCTAGGAAGATCGACACGGTGCGCTACGTCGCCTCCGACCGCTTCACAGGGCCGGACGGCGCGCCCGTGCCGTGGGAAATCGGGTGCATTACGGCGGCGGAGAACAGCCGCATCCGCCAGGGCTGCATGAAAACGGCGCCGGGCGCAAAGCGCGGGCAGACCGCGCAGCAGTTTGACGCGGGTCTGTATCAGGCGCGCATCGCGGCGCGCTGCACGCTTTCGCCCGATCTGAACGACCGCGCGCTGCAGGACTCCTACGGCGTGCACACGGCGGAAGAGCTGATCGCGACGATGCTGACCCCCGGCGAATTCGAGGACTACTCGGCAAAGGTACTCGAGGTAAACGGCTTCCAAACCGAGGCGGAGCGCATCGAAGAAGCAAAAAACTGATCGAGGGGGGCGATACGGAGGCGAACTACGCCTACTATTGCCTCCACAAGCTGCGGCTTCTGCCGCACGATTTCCTCGCGCTCGACCCGTATGAGCGTGCGTTCGTCATCGCCGCCATCAATGTGCGGGTGGAATCGGAGCAGAAGGAACAGCGCAAGCTGAAGCGCAAATAGCCAAAAGCGCCCTGCAAAACGGGGCGCTTTTGGTTTTGCTTGAGACATAGCTAAAAAGCGGTTATTTACCCGAGTATGCGTGCAGACAATTTACTTTCTTCCAACTGCATGGTATAATGGCGCCAGAAACTTTTTGGAGGCGATCTCATGGTGCTGCTTTCATCCGCGGCGGACGAACCTATCGACCCGGGGTTATGGATTGGCTTAGTCATTATTGTGTTTATTATTGTTTTGTTGGTCCTCGGCATTGTTTTGATTATCCGAAAGATCACAAAGAGCACGAAGTCAAAACAAACGCTTAAAAGAACAGCACAATTTTATAAAGCACAGTATGGTGCAGCCGAGGCGGTTTATATGAAACATATCGCCGGATTGCCTCTTATCGCCGGCAGTATGTGTTGGGTTATGCTGCGCCCGCAGGGTCTGCTGTTCGAATACAATCACACGGCCTATGATTTATCCTTTGAGAAAATCCGAGATATTCGCACTAAAGACGAGGTTCCACCCCAGTATAACTCGGTTCGCACTGTCTTTGGCTATGACGGCCGTACCTTAGCACAAAAAATCAACCGAATCTTACTTTTCGATATTTGGAATCCCCGCAATGGTATTGCACGAAAACTTATTACCCACCAGCCGATTTCCTGCCAATTCCATATCACATATATCGATAAAGATAAGCCGAAGCTGATTTCTTTGCAATGTCCGGATACCCAGCTGGCAAAACCATTTGTAACCGCCTATTTTTCGAGGCCCCCCATACACAAGAATATTTCCCTGTAAATCGGAACACCTTGCAAAGCACTGCAAGGTGTTCCGATTTCGTTATTTTTCGAAAGGAGGATTCAATGGCAACGATTGCCTCCCAACTCAGCTTTTCTGAAAATATGCTCTCTACACTTCAAAAAACCAATAAAATGGTAGAGCGTATTGAACGAAATTTTCAGAAAACAAGTCAAGCTCTTGGCCTTATAGATCTTGGATTGCAATCACTTCAAACAGCAGTTGAAAAACTTACCAAAGAGCTGAAAAAGGTAACAACAGAGTTAAATTCGATCAATTCAGGAGGGATGATCGAACAAATAACCGATCAAATTCAAGAGGCCGACACAAACACAGATCATTGGAAGCAAACTATTTCACAAACGTCCAGAATCGTCAACAGTGCACTTTCATCCATTTCGCATCTGGCCTCTAAGGTCGTTGAAGTCGGTGAACTGCCAAGCATTGCGGACAGCCTCACGGAAAGTAATGCGCGGCTTTCTTTTCTTGTCGAGGACGGCGGAAGCGTGCAGGCCCTGCGCGACGATATTCTCGGGGTGGCAGAGGCCTCCCGCAGCTCTTTTGCCGACACGGAAAGCACGCTGCTTTCCCTCAGCAAAAATGCGGTAGGCGCGTTCTCCGGCAACGAGGAAATACTGCGGTTTGCAGAGCAGCTGAACAAAAGCCTCGCAGTTTCCGGCACACCGGCCGACGCACAGGCCGGCGTACGCGAGCAGGTGCTCAGCATGATGTCCGGCGGACAGGTCAGTGCGGACGATATGACACAGCTGGCCGCGCAAGCACCCATGCTCGCTCAATCCATTGAGCAGTATATGCAGAGCGCCGGTGTTTCCGGCACACTGCAAAGCTGGGCTTCCTTCGGGCTTCTGACTGCCGATGTGATTAAAAACGCGCTGCTTTCCACCTCGGATGTGGTGGACGCACGCTTTGCGCAGATGCCGATGACGAGCGGGCAGCTTTGGACAAGCATTCAGAATCAGGCGGCGGCCGCGCTTCAGCCGGTGCTTGAACAGATCTCGGCGATCATGAGCAGCCCGGAGATGCAGGCCGGCATCGAGGTGCTGATCGGCGCCATCGCCGGCATTGCAAGCATTGCGGCCAGCGCGTTCGGCGTTGTCGCGCAGATTCTTTCCTTTGTCTCGCAGAATCTCGACATCATTCTGCCGGTTATGATCGCCATCATCACGGTTTTGATCGCGTATCAGGCCATCATGGCGGCAATCGCCGTTGTACAGGCTGTCGTCAACGCATCGAATCCATTCACCCTCATCATGATGATCCTTGTCATCGCGATTTCACTCGTGCTGATCTTCTTCGAGCAGGTGGTCGGCGGCATCTATGTCGTCATCGCCCTGTTCCAGAATCTCGGGATCACCGTGATGAATTTCTTTTCCGGCCTCGGCGCGGCAATCCACAACGCATGGATCTGGTTCCAGAATGTCGCCGTCGCCATTGAGAATCTGTTCGCCGCTCTGGTGCACAACCTCGGCGCATTCTTCAATAACCTTTGGAAGGACGCGCAGATTACATTCTGGTCTTTCGTCGAGGTGCTTCTCAGCGGTATTCGGAAAATTGCCGACCTCGTGAACAATGTAATCGGCGTATTTGGCATACAAATCGACACTTCTGGTCTTGAGGGACAGCTCAACTGGATTGCAGGGCAGAAAAGTACGCTTGAGGGCGAAAAAATCGAATACGAGGATCTTGCCGCGGCATGGGAAAAGGGCATGAATACGTACGAATATGAGGATGTCGGCGCCGCCTCCAAGCGCTATGGTGAATCCTTTCAGGATGGCTGGGTGCAAAACGCCTATGCCGAGGGCAGCGCGGCCGGCGCAGGCATCAAGAATCAGATCGGCGACCTGTTCAGCTTCTCGTTCGGCTCCGGCAGCACAGGCGGCTCCGCGGGCACGCTGGCCGACTACGGCATCAGCGACAGCGGCTTCGGAACCTCCTCCGGCACATACGGCAGCGCAGGCGGGCTGAGCGATACCGGCGCCTACGACACGAGGAGCCTTGGGGCGATTTCGGGCGACACGGCGGCAATCCGCGAGAATACGGCGCGCTCCGAGGAGGACCTAAGCCTGCTGCGCGAGATCGCCGAGCGCGAGGCCATCAACCGCTTTACGACCGCTGAGGTCAAGGTGGATATGACCGGCATGAACAACACCATCCATTCCGACATGGACATCGACGGCTTTATCACCGTCTTTACCGACCGCTTCGCCGAGGCGCTCACCGCCACCGCAGAGGGGGTGCACGTTTAATGTACCGCATGTATTTCGGGAACACACTGATGCCCGTCGCCCCCGGCGCGCTCAAGATGAAAATTAAAAACCAGAACGAGACAGTCTCGCTTGTCAGCGAGGGCGAGCTGAACATCCTGAAAAGCCCGGGCCTTACGGAGCTGAGCTTCACGCTGCTCCTCCCCCGCGCGCCGTACGCCTTCGCGCTCTACGAGGACGGCTTCAAGCCGCCCGATCACTTTTTAGCGCTCTTTGAAAAGCTAAAGACCGAGCGCCGCGCCTTCGACTTCACGGTGCTGCGCCGGCTCGACAGCGGCGCCGAAGCGCTTTCGGAGACGAACATGAAATGCGCGCTCGAGGACTACACCGTGAGCGAGAGCGCCGAGGACGGCATGGATTTTTCGGTGGACGTGACGCTCCGCCAATACGTGCCCTACGGCGTGAAAACGCTCGTGGTGAAGAACAACGAGGCGACCGAGACGACGGACCGAGACGCGGGCGGCAAGGAGAAAACCGAGCGCTACACCGTGCGCGACGGCGACACGCTGTGGGACATCGCCCGCACGGAGCTCGGCGACGGCACGCGCTGGAAAGAGATCTACCAGCTCAACAAAAAGGTTCTGGACGACGAGGCCAGCCGCCGCGGCATGCCCGCCGAATCGGGCAGCCGCTGGATTTTCACCGGCACCGTAATCCAGATTCCAAGCTGAAAGGGGGAGCTGACATGGCAAACACAGCGACACAGGTGAGCTGCCGCGTCTTTAAGACGAAGGGCGCGTCGGTTTCCGCCAACTACTCAGGGCACTCCGGCGTGGACGTGACCGCCGACGGCGGCTTCGACTACGTGGTGGCCCACTCCGCCGGGGAGGTCGTCTGGGTGCAGACGGGCTACGGCAATCTAAAAGGCAGCGAGGGCGACCCCTCCTACGGCAACGCCGTGCAGCTGCGCCACGCGAACGGCTGGTGCACGCTGTACGCCCACATGCGGGAGGTGAACGTCTCCTACGGCCAGCAGGTGGGCCGCGGCGCGGTGCTCGGCTACATGGGCGACAGCGGCAACGCCTACGGCGCGCACCTGCACTTCGAGGTGCGCAACACCGCCAATCAGGCGATCGGCTTCAGCGCGCGCGATTACCTCCACGCCGACCTGCCCGG
>URQJ01000123.1 GCA_900549945.1 uncultured Oscillospiraceae bacterium | reverse complement strand
CTCCGCGTCGAGCATCTTGTGCGGGACGTCCGCGGCGGCGGGAAACACGTCCGCGCCAGCCTGCGGGAAATCCGCATGGAGGGCGATGCGCTCAACGTGCCCGTCGAAAAAGACGAACAGCGTTTCGTCTAAAACCTGCATGCCGCGCACCGGCTCGGCGAAAAGCAGGCTGCCGGTGTAGCCGCCCGCCTCATCGTAGACGAGGATCTCGTTCGGCTCGCCGAACAGCACGGCGTACAGCCGCCCGAAGCCATCGGCCTCCAGAAAGGAGAGCACCTCGCCCGCGATTTCAAGCGGGAAAAAGCCCGGCAGCGATGTGGTTTCCTCGAGCGTGTCCGCGTCAAAGCGCTGCACCGCGAGGAAATCGCCGAGATCGCTCACGACGGTCACGACGCCCGCGCGCAGAAAGGCGTGCTGCCCGGGGTATTCCGCGACGGCGCTGCGGGAGCCGTCTGCGGCGGCGATGTACGTCGTGTCGTCTGTATAGGCGAAAAGCTCGGTGTTGCCGCAGGGCTCGAAGAGGAGGACGGAGGCGTCCGGCGAAACCGCGCCGGTGAGCGCCTCGCCTGCGGAAGTTCCCGAAACCGCCGGCGCAAGGACGAGCAGGACGGCGGCGAGCAGGAGCGCCGGGAGCGCCGTGGGCCGAAATGCTTTTTTCATGGTTGCGCCTCCTGTTTCCGCCCGAACGTGCCGCGGTCTGCATAGAAAAATAAATCGTCGGGCAGCAAAATGTGGTAATCATACGGTAACATAGCGCGCACCGGCAGGGCGGCTTGCGTGAAAAAGAACCACGAAGCGCCCCGCAGCAGGAGCATGCAGGGCGCTGGAAGCGGTTTTATTCGTCGTTTGTGCCGTAGTATTTGGCGAGGCCGCCCTCGCCGGTCTCCCGGTATTTCGAGAAGAGGTCGCGCCCCGTCTCGTACATCGTGTGCACAACGACGTCGAACGAGATCTTGCGCGTGTAGGTGAGAAAATTCGCGAGGCTCAGCGCGTTGATCGCGCGCATGGCAGCCACGGCGTTGCGCTCGATGCAGGGGATCTGCACGAGTCCGCGCACGGGGTCGCAGGTGAGGCCGAGGTGGTGCTCCATCGCAACCTCGGCGGCGTACTCGATCTGGTCGAGCTCCATGCCGTGCAGCTCGGCGAGCGCGGCGGCGGCCATCGAGCAGGCGCTGCCGATTTCGGCCTGGCAGCCGCACTCTGCGCCGCTGATCGAGGCATTCGTCTTAATTAGGTTGCCGATGACGCCGCCCGCCGCGAGCGCGCGGAGGATCTCGGTATCTGAAAAACCGCGGCGTTCCTGCATGTAGAGCAGCACCGAGGGCAAAACGCCGCAGGCGCCGCAGGTGGGCGCGGTGACGATGACGCCGCCCGAGGCATTTTCCTCGCTGACCGCGTAGGCGTAGGCGCACACGAGGCGGTTTTCACGCGTTTCGGCGCTCTCGTCGATGTGCTTCTGGCGGTAGAGCATCTTCGCCTTGCGCTGCACGTCCAGCCCGCCCTTGAGCGTGCCCTCGGTGTCGAGGCCGCGCGCCACGGCGTTTTTCATGCACTTCCACACTTCGCCGAGGTAAAGCCAGATCGAATCGCCCTCGCACTGCTCCACATACTGCCAAAGGCGCATGCGGTGCTCCGCACAGTACGCCTTGATCTCCGCAAAGGTGGAGAGCGGGTAAACGTCGGCCGGCGTGTCGGGGGTGTCGCCGTCAACGACGATCTTGCCGCCGCCGACGCTGATGACGCGCTCGAAATCGACGGTTTTCCCGTCTTGCAGCGCAGTCAGCTCCATCGTATTCGGGTGCGGGAGCGGCCTATCCGAAAAATCGAAGCGGATCTCGACCGGCCGCGGTGCAAAGGTTTTTTCGAGGATCGCGTCGGTCAGGTGGCCGGGGCCGGTTTTGGCGAGCGAGCCGTACAACGTGGCGATAAAGCCGTCCGCGCGCAGGTTCCGCTCCTTAAAGCGCGATGCGGCGCGCTCCGGCCCCATCGTGTGCGAGCTTGAGGGCCCTGTGCCGATCCTGTAAAGTTCCTTGAGTGATTCCATGCCGAAGCTGTCCTTTCCGTTCCTGTTCTGATTCTGTATTGTACCGTTTGAAGGTGAAATATACGTGTGAAGCGGGTTAAATCTGCGGCTTTTGGAGCGCGCCGCTCACTTCTTTTTCAGCGGGCGCTCATGGCCGTCCTCGTCCACGAACACCATGTTGTCGAGCTGCGCCCTAAGGCTCTCGCGGTACGCGGCGATGTATTCGGCGCGCAGCGCCTGCTGCTCGCTTTTTTCCGCCGGCGTAAGCCCCTCAGCCTTTGCCTTTTGTGCGAGAAAATTGATGCGTTCGATTTTTTTCTGTTCCATGAATGCAGTTCCTTTCTTCAAAGCGGCCGGGCACGGGCGGCTATTCCGCCTCGAGCTCGGCGGCCGTGCCGTCGATGATATTTTTGGCCCAGATGCCCGAGCGCAGCAGGCAGACGCCGATGATGACCTTCACGATGTCGGCAAACTGCACGCAGAAGTATACCCAGACGACCGGCAGCGCCGTAAACCGGCAAAGGCAGAATGCGATGGGCAGCGGGACGACCCACGTGTACAGGCAGTCAAACAAAAAGGTGATGAAGGTCTTGCCGCCGGAGCGGATCGTGAAATACGTCACGTGCGCGAAGGCCTGAATCGGCAGAACGGCGCCGGCGACGAGCAGAAGCTGCGTCGTGAGCGCGCGCACGGCGGGCTCCGTGTTGTAGATCATCGGGATGAACGGCGCGCAGAGCGCGATCAGCCCGCCGACGCCGACGTGCAGCGCGACGGTGAAAAACAGGAGCTTGTTGTCTGTGCGCTTTGCCTCCTCGATCTCGCCGGCGCCGAGCTTCTGACCGATCAGAATCGAGACGGCGTTGCCCATCGCGAACATGATGACGCAGAACAGGTTCCACGCGGTGTTCGTGATGTTCGTCGCCGCAACGACCGTCAGGCCGCGCGTCGAATAGCTCTGGCTTACCATCGTGGTGCCGATGCTCCAAAGCAGCTCGTTGAGCACGAGCGGCGTGCCGGTCGCGAGGATACGGCGCACGATGTCGCCCGGAATGTGCAGACTCTTGAAGGCGTCGATAATAAAGGGGTATTTTTCCGGGTGGCGGTGCGTCTGCACCATCAGGTAGGCGGCTTCCACATAGCGGGAGATAACCGTCGCGATCGCCGCGCCGACCACGCCGAGCCGCGGCGCGCCGAAGCTGCCGAAGATTAAAATGTAGTTGAGCACGAAGTTCGTCGCGATCGCGATGATGCTGGCGGTCATCGGCGAAACGGTTTCGCCGGTCTCGCGCAGCGTGCTCGAATAGCTCTGCGAAAACGCGAACGGCACGAGGCCGAACAGCATCACGAGCAGATAGCTCTTCGCCTCGGAGAGCGTCAGCGCGAGGTCGCCGCCGGAGCCGTCGTCGGTGAGAAACAGGCCGATCAGCGGCTCGCCGAAAACGGCGAGCGCCGCGATGGCGAGCACCGTCATCAGCATGCTGAAGATGATCTTGAAGCGGAAGGCGGCGCGCACGCCGTGGTGGTCGCCCTTGCCGAAGAACTGCGCGCCGAAGATGGAGGCGCCGGCAAGGCCGCCGAAGATCGTCAGGTTGAATACGAACAGAAGCTGGTTGACGATCGCGACACCGGACATCGATTCCGTGCCCAGCCGGCCGACCATCACGTTGTCGAGCAGGCTGACAAAGCTCGTGATGCCCTGCTGGATGATCATCGGAATGACGAGGATCAGAAGGTCGTGGTAAAACGCGCGGTCGCCGATAAAGGTTTCCTTGAATTTCTTGAACATGATTTTCCTCCCCAAATGATCGTGCTTTAAAAAGCCGGACTATCGGTCCTCGGGCGGCAGAAGCTCGCCGAGCAAGGCGGTGTAGTCCGAAATACAGCGGTCGCACAGCGCGAGAAACTCTGCGCGCTCCTCGGCGGTCTGGGCCGGGTCGAGCACGCCGACCACGGAGAAGCCGGCCTTTTTCGCGGTGCGCACCGCATAGAGCGCATCCTCGAAAACGACGCATTCCGCGGGAGAAGCGCCAAAATCCGCCGCGCATTTCAAATAAATATCCGGCGATTCCTTGCTTTTGCCGACGGTCGTGCAGCTTTCCGCCGCCTCGATGCCCGGGGCGATCGAAAGGCGCTCGAGCGCGGGCCAGAGCGTTTTGAGGTCCGAGGCCGTGGCGACGGCCGTGTGGATGCCGCGGGCCCGGAGCGCCGCCGCAAATTCCGCCGCGCCGGGGATCTCCGGCACAGCCGTGCGGTACTTTTCCCGCGCCATTTCGACGATTTCCGCCGTGATCGCAGAAAGCGTGCCGGGCACGCCGAGCACGTCCCGGTAATAGGCCGCGCACTGCTCGAGGCACATCGCGTTAAGCGTTTTGCTCAGCCCCGGCGGGGCATAAACGCCCTTTAAGGCCGCGTATTCGTATGTAATGCTGTTCCACATCGGCATGCTGTCCACCAGCGTGCCGTCCGCGTCGAAGATGACCGCGCGGATTTTGTGCGGTATACCGGGAATTGACTGTATCATAAGAGCGCACCGTCCTTTGTCTGCGGCGCGGCATGGCCGCCGCGCCGTCCGCATAAAAACACAAAAAAATAAAAGGCCCGCATTGTGTGACGTTTAACCTTTACTATATCACACAGACGGGCCTTTTTCAAGGCTTTATACGGTGCTGGACGCTCCGTTTTTTACATGGCGCCGAGCGCCTCCTTGATGGCGTCGATACCGCGCTGGATCTCCTTGCCGAAGGCCTCGGCAAAGCCCTCGGAACTCGTGCTATCGTCGATGTCGCCGAGCAGCACAAAGAACACATAGTCGCCCTCGCTGTAGATCTCCGCGGCGTCGATCTTATCGGTGTTCGCGGCAAAGGCGTTGTCGCTGAGCAGGCGCTGCTTGTAGGCCGTCAGCTTCTCCTTCACCTCATCGACCTTGCCCGCTTTGGCCTTTACGGCGATGAAGGTATCCGGGTGCGCCTTTTCGGCCGTATTTTCCGCGTAAACCTCCTCGTAAAGCGTGTCGTCCAGACCGAGTTCCTCGCGGATCTCGTCCTCGGTCAGCTTCGTATCGGGGTAGTATTTATCGCCGTACACGCCGTGCAGCGCTTCGCGGAACGCGCCGAGCCCGTCGGCCGCTTCCGTTTTTTCCGGTGCGGCGGAGCTCTCAGGCTTTGCGGAGGCCTCGGCTTTCGAGGAGGCGGAGGCGTCCTTCGAGGCTTCCGGAGAAGCGGAGGCATTCTCCTTTGCGTCGGAGGCGGCGCTGGAAATCGTGGAGGAAACCGAGGAGCTGGTGTTCGGCTTGCTCTGGCAGCCGGCGAATGACCCGGCCAGCAGGACTGCGAGCAAAGCCGGCACAATTTTTTTCAACATGATGAATCGATCCTTTCTCTGTATCTCGGCGTAGAGCCGGTCTCAAAAAACGCGCGGACAGCCCGCCGTTTGCCATTACTATGCCACGGAATTTTTAAAATAAACGAGAGCGGCGAAAAATAGCGCGCCGAAAGCGCCGGAGCATACCGCGGCGCGCATCGGTTTTCGTTGAAAAAACGGCCGGCATGTAGTATACTAAATTCTATAATATGCTTTTTAGGGGGCGTGCGGCATGGCGAGGCACAGCGAGGCGGAGCGGGTATCGGTCACGGCGTTTTTGTTTCCGCTTCTGTCGGTCTTGTATTTTGAAGCGGTTTTTTCGTATTTTGCGCAGGCGGAGATGACGGTATACAAGGTTTTGTTCGCGCTTTCCGCCGGCGCGCTGGCGCTCGCGCTTTCGCGGCTCACGCCGTTCCGCGTTCTGAATTTCATTTTGCAGACGGCGTGGCTCCTTTTCTGCGGCGGGCTCACTGCCGCGCAGTTTTTGTGTTTTCGGGCTTCCGGCGCGTATATTTCGCTCTTTGGCGGCGGCGCGCGTCCGGCGGGCGGCGCTCTTTTCTCCAGATCGGAAGAGCACACGTCTGAACT
>URQJ01000122.1 GCA_900549945.1 uncultured Oscillospiraceae bacterium | reverse complement strand
TGGAAATAAAGAAGAGGAAGACCCCCCAGAAGTTCATCCCGCCGGCGTTTTCCATATTGAGAAACAGGTTTCCGTGTCCCGCGAGGATATCTTTAAATTCCAATAGGATGGGAAGCACCTGCTGGCTCATGTCACACCGGGATAACGTATTTTCTGCGAAAGGAAACAGACTGTAACAGAAAAAGACGATTCCCATCAGTAAAAGCACCGCAAGAGGGGAAATGATTAGGCTGGCATATTTTTTCACGAATGGAAAAACCTCGCTTTCGTTGGAGTAGAATCCGGATGGCCGATAGAAAACCCGAAAAAGGAAAAGCGCGGGAAAAAGAAAAAGCGCGGCCTGTTCGGACGGCGCAAAAATAAAAAAGAGGAGATCGACGCGGCGGAGGAGATGTACTACGGCATCCAGCTCAAGCCCATCGACGAATACACGCGCAGCTTTGACGCGACCGGCGAGATCACAAAGAGCGACGAGGGCTTTAAAAGGCTGTTCGACGAGAACACCGCGGAGCTCGACGACGAGGTGGCGAAGGATTTCGACCGCCTGCAGCGCGAGCGCCGACGCCGCGTGGCCGAGGCTGTGGAAAATGCCGGCGTGGACATCGACGAGGTGGAGAACGAGCTCGGCATCGTGGCGCCGGTGCCGGTTTCGGCGTTTGCGGGCGACCCGTACGCGAAGCAGCACGGCATTGACGTAGAGGCTGGCGCGGGCGACGAGAACCTGCCGGAATTCCAGAAAGCGATGCTACAGGACGCGCAGACGCGCACGATGGAGATCAAGCTCGACCCCGGCCGCGACACGCTCGGCGTTCAGCAGGCGAAGGTCATGCCGGAGGTGAGCGAGGATTCGGTGCGCCGCATCCTCGAAACCGTGCAGGAGGCCCCGGCGGATGCGCCGCCGGAGCCCGAGGACATGGAGGAAATCAGCTCGGTGCGCGTCGTTTCGGATGAGCCGGAGGAGGAAAAGCCGGTCGGCGAGTTCGACGACGTTTCGAGCTTTTCGGAGGAAAAGCAGGCCGAGCTCGAGGCGGGCGGACAGCCCGAGCCAGAGGAGGCCCCGGCCGCGGAAGCCGCGCCGCAGCCCGCTAAAATTTCCACGCCGGTCAGCGACGTGACCGCGTACAGAAAGCGCGACCTGCCCGTGCACATCATCAATGCGGATGTGCTGCAGAGCGCGCTGCTCAGCGAGGCGCGCGTCTATTCCGAGGACGGAAACACGAGCGCCGCGGCCGGGCGGCACCGCCTGAAGATCCGCTTCGGCGACGGGAACGGCGAGGAGGCGCCCGAGACGACGGCGGCCAACGTGAGCAGCGACGAGCAGCTTGACGATTACACCGGACCGGCCGACGCGAAGAGCGTTTCGCACGACCTGCGCGCGACGATGCACGAGCTGACGCTGCGGATGCTTGCGACCGGCGTGAGCACGGTGGTCCTTCTGCTCGCCTCTTTCATCGCCGAGGCGGGCTTCAGCCCGAACAACACGGATGTGAGCGGCGCGATCGGCTACACGGTCGTTTCCCTGATCTTTTTGATGATCGCGGTCGGCTTCTGCGCGAAGTCGCTTTTGAACGGCCTGCGCGCGCTTGTCGAGTTCCGCGCGAATTCGGACAGCGCGGCGGCTGTCGCCTGTACAGCTGTCCTGATCCAGACGGTGTGCGCGCTGTTTTCCTCGGCGTCGCTCGCCACCGGGCAGGTGCACCTGTATGCCGGCATTGCGGCGGGCATCCTGTTTTTGAATTCGCTCGGCAAGCTGACGATGATCCGGCGCATCCACTCGAATTTTCGCTTTGTGGCGTCGCGCGAGCAGAAATACACCGTGCGCATTTTCGACGACTACAACACGTCCCTGAAGCTCGCGGGCTCCTCGGTCGTTTCCCAGCCGGCGATCGCCTACCAGCAGAAAGCCGGCTTCCTAAAGCGCTTTTTACAGATTTCGTATGAGCCGGACCCGGCGGAGACCGCCTCACAGATGCTCGCGCCGGTCGGCCTTGTCGCATCGCTGCTCCTGTGCGTCGTGGCGCTCGTCATTACGAAGGACGCTTCCCTTGCGATTACGGCGCTCGCGGCCTCCTGCTGCGTGTGCGTCGCAGTCACAAACATGCTTGCCGTGAACCTGCCGGTCAGCCGCCTGAGCCACAGGCTGCGCCGCGCCGGCGCGATGGTTTCGGGCTATGAGGCGATCAAGCGCATGAGCGCCGTCAACGCGGTGCTCGTCGATTCGGCGGACCTGTTCCCGCGCGGCACGGTCGTGCTCAATGGGGTCAAGCCGTTTACGGAGGAGGGTCTTGAGGAGGCCGTGCTCCGCGCCGGCGCGCTGATGCAGGCGCTCGGCGGCCCGCTTTGCGGCGTTTTCGAGCAGGTGCTCAGCGAGCATGAGGGCGAGCTGCCCGAGGTCGAAAAGGGCCGGTTTGAGGCTGGAAACGGCGTGGCCGGCACGGTGGACGGCAGTGAGATCCTGATCGGTTCGCGCGCGCTGCTCACGTCCCACGGCATAGAGGCGCCGGATCAGGCGCTCGAAAGCCGCTATGCCACCGGCAGCCGTCAGGTGCTCTACGTGGCGGCGGACGGCGTGCTCTGCGCCATGTTCATCCTCACCTACAACGCGGACCGCAAGAAAAAGGCGGAGCTCGCGGAGCTTGAGCTCAACGGTGTCTCCCTGCTTGTCCGCTCGTCGGATGCGAACCTCACGCCGCAGTTTATCGGGCGGCTGTTCGGCATTGACGCTTCGGCGGTCAATGTGATCGGCGCCGAGACGGACAGCGCCTGCGACCGCCTCGTGACCGGGCAGACCGGCCGCGCGGACGCGTATGTGGCGACGAAGGGCCGCGTGGAATCGATGATGAGCGTCGTTTCCGCCTGCATCGACGAGAAGAAGAATATCAGCTTTATCGTCGCGATGCAGAACGCCGCGGTGGTCATCGGCTTCGTGCTGGTCGCCTTCCTCACGTTCATCGCGGGCGTGAGCCAGATCTCGTCCTTTGCGCTCTTTGTCTACGAGCTGTTCTGGATCGTTGCGGCGGTCATTCTGCCGCGCTTTAAAAATAAGATTAAATAGCGTTCCGAAAACAGCCTGCCTGCCCGGCGGGCTGTTTTTGTCCCGCGCAGGCGGGGGAAAGGAGAAAGACATGCGCTTTGCATTTATCCTTATGGGTGCGTTTGACGCGGAAAGGGACCGGGCCGCCATCGGCGGGGGCGCGGCGGAGATCGCCGGCGTCTCGAATCTCGGGGAGGCTTGCGCGGCGGCGAAGCGGCTGTGCGAATCGCTCGGGGCAAAGGGCGGCGGCAGCGAAAAAGCGGCGCAGGGCAGCTTTGAATACGGCGGGGCGCACGGCGCGCTGCTGGAAAAGATCGGGGAGGTGCTTGCCGATGGCTGTCTCGCGCCTTGAGGCGTTTCTGCCGCACCCGGTCGAGACGGTGTGGCGTATCGTGACGGATTATGCGGACTGCGGCTGGCGCAGCGATCTGGAGCGCGTCGAGACGCACGGCGCGGGCGGCTTCACCGAGTACGCGAAGGGCGGTTATGCGACGCGCTTCAACGTCACGGCGGAAATTCCGTGCCGCCGGTGGGCGTTCCGGCTGGAAAACGGCAATATGGCCGGCGAATGGACCGGCGATTTTGAAGCGCAGGGCGGCGGGACGCGGATCGTCTTTACAGAGAGGGTGCGCGTGAAAAAGCTGTGGCTGCGTCCGTTTGCGGGGTTCTACCTCCGGCGGCAGCAGAGCGTGTATCTGCGCGATCTTCTGAAAGCGCTTGAAAAAGTGTGAACGGGGCGGCCTTTATGGGCCGTCCCGTTCTCCGTGGAAAAGCGCGCCTTAAAGCTCGCTTTTGATTTTGCGCATCGCGCCTTTCTCTAAGCGGGAAACCTGTGCCTGCGAGATGCCGATCTCCTCGGCGACCTCGGTCTGCGTTTTGCCGTCGATAAAGCGCATCGAGAGGATTTTTTTCTCGCGCGGACTCAGCTCGTGGATGGCCTCCTTGATCGCGATCTCCTCGAGCCAGTCACCGTCCGTCGTGCCGCCTTTGATTTGGTCCATGATGTAGATGGTGTCGCCGCCGTCGGAGAAAACCGGCTCGTAGAGCGAGACGGGCTCGACGATCGCCTCGAGCGCAATCACGACGTCCTCGGGCGGCAGGCCGAGCGCCTCGGCGATTTCGGTGATGTTCGGCTCGCGGCCCTTTTCGTTCGTGATCTGCTCCTTCATCTGCATCGCGCGGTAGGCGGTGTCGCGCATGGAGCGGCTGACGCGCACGGCGTTGTTGTCGCGCAGAAAGCGCTTCACCTCGCCTGAAATCATCGGCACGCCGTAGGTGGAAAACATCACCTCGTGGCGCGGGTCGAAATTATCGATGGCCTTGATCAGCCCGATGCAGCCGACCTGAAAGAGGTCGTCCGGGTTCTCGCCGCGGCTCGTAAAGCGCTGGATAACGCTGAGCACCAGCCGCAGATTGCCGTAAATCAGCTTGTCGCGCGCGGCCTTGTCGCCGTGCCGGCTGCGGTCCAGCAGCTCGCGCATCTCGTCGTTTTTGAGTGTTTGCAGCTTTGCGGTGTTTACGCCGCAGATCTCGACCTTGCTCTGTGCATAAGCGTACATAAAACTCTACCTCCGAACAAAAAGTTTGTCCGGAGGTAGTATGCGCCGCAAAAAGGCGGCTTAATCCACAAAAGGAAAAATCACGCCGGCATAAAATTCTGCGCGCCGCGCATAAAATAGCCTGATACAAAATTTGGACGGAGGCGGTTTTATGCTGACAAGAATCGGGGACATGCGCAGCCGCGAGGTGATCAGCGTCCGCGACGGCGCGCGGATCGGCTATCTCGGCGACATTGAGATCGATACGGCGAGCGCCTCGCTCGCGGCGATCGTCGTGTACGGGCGCTCGCGCTTTTTTGGGCTGTTCGGCCACGAATCCGACTGCGTGATCCCGTGGAGCGACATCACAACGATCGGCGAGGACGCGGTGCTGGTCGATTACGCGGTGCCCAAGCGCGCCCAAAAGCGCAGCTTTCTCGCGAGCTTTTTTGAAAACGGATGAGCGGTGCACAGCGCCTGTTCAGGCGGGCCGCCTGA
Organism: uncultured Oscillospiraceae bacterium; assembly: GCA_900549945.1. GTDB lineage: Bacteria > Bacillota > Clostridia > Oscillospirales > Acutalibacteraceae > Hominenteromicrobium. The sequence continues at coordinate 925 of URQJ01000122.1, read as the reverse complement.
ACAGGCGCTACCACCAGTCGTAGGATTCCGGCTCGAGCAGCGTGGTCTCGCCGCCGCAGGCGGCCTGCATCGTGAAGAGCTGCTGCACGGAATCTTCCACGGTGAAGCGGAGCGTGCCGGACACCGTTTCGCCGGGGGCGACGGAGACGTCGTACAGGGAATCGTAGCTGCCGCTCTCCTCGGGCTGGAACGTCACCGTATTGTTCTCGATCAGAGTGAACTGCAGGTTGTCTCCCGCGGCGGAGGGCGAAACGGCGAGCGTTTCAGCGCTTGTGTTTGTGATGCTCATGGCAAAAAAATGGTAGTGCGTCATGGGCTCGCCCGGGATGGCCTCCGTGTAGTGGCCGTCCATCCGGATCTTCCACGGGCCGAAGGAGGCTGTCTCACCGAACGGCAGGGGATTGCCGGCGGCTGAGGTGACGAAATAGTCGGTCGGACCGTCCGGGTCGTACACGATGCCCCCGCTCTCTGAAGTTTCGCTTTCTGCGGGCGCCGCGGTTTCCGCCGGCGCGCTTTCGGGGGAACCGGAGGCTTCCGCCGGCGTGCTGCTCTCCTGCGCATCGGTCGGCGCGGGCAGCGCCATGTCGAGCGTTTCGCCATCCTTCACGATGCGCAGGGAGAATTCCCCGCTGATGTCCTTCGGAACAGAAAAGACGAGGTCGCCGGTGCGCGTGCTCAGCGGGTTCACCGCGGCGCCGACCAGCGTGGTCTGCGCGCCGAGCAGGTCGGAGGGCGGATATTCGTATTCGTCGTTGTAGATCAGATAGGCCGTGTCCTGCTGCGTGCGGAACGAAGTAAGCAGCTGGTCGCTCTGTTTGCCGAGGTTTTTGACCGACAGGCTGACGACATAATAGATGCTGCCCTCGTCCGGTTCGTAGTACAGCAGGTTGTATTCACTGTCCGACATCGAGTAGGTCTCCTGCGT
>URQJ01000121.1 GCA_900549945.1 uncultured Oscillospiraceae bacterium | reverse complement strand
CGCCGTAATGCGCGCGGTTTTCCGAGAGCAGAAGCTGCAGCTCGCCGCGCCGCCGTGCGAAGGCCTCGCGGTGCAGAAAGTGCCCGAGGTTCAAAATTTCGCCCTCCACACCGGGGACGGCGGGGTCCACCGTGTGCGGGGCGGTGCCGTCCAGAAGGACAATCCCTTTCTGCGGGATGCGCACGGCGTCTAGGCTTTCGGGGTCGCTCGCGCACCGGAATTCCTCCACAGCAAAGCCGTTTGCCCGCGCGAGGCACGATACCTTTTTCATCAGCGTGTTCTTGCCCACGCCCGGTCCGCCCTTCAGGATATAGGTGTAGTGCGGCTTTTCCCACGGCGGCACGATGCTTTCAAAGTGCCCGATGAAGCCGCGGCCGGTGTTTGCGCCCGGAAAATATTTCTTAGTCATGGTTCGGAACCGTCCTTTCTGCGTATTCAAAACAATATATGCGGCGGTATACGCCGCCATGATAAACCGATTCCGCCGTTTTGCGCGGAAAATAAACGCAGAAGCCCCAGAATTTTTTACATTTTCCGCAGGAGCGCTCGTATTGAATTGTTCTGCCGGGTGTGTTATGATAATATAAATGTTCAGATGAAAACAGTGTGCCGCGGCGCTTTGCCTGCGCGGCGCGCGAAAAGGAGAAACGAAGATTCCGCAGCGGCGCGCAGAAAGGCGCCGTGGAAAGGATGGGTTACGCATGAGAGTCGGACTGGACGTCGGCTCGACGACGCTGAAATGCGTCGTTTTGAACGACCAGAATGAGATTTTATTTTCCAAATATGAGCGCCACCTCTCGCGCATCGTGGAGAAATCTGTCGAAATGCTCCGCGAGGTGGAGGCCGAATTTCCGGATGGAAAGGTGCTGCTGAGCATTTCGGGCTCCGCGGGCATGGGCCTTGCGGAGCGCAGCGGCATCCAGTTTGTGCAGGAGGTTTACGCCACGCGCATTGCGGTGAACCGGCTCGTGCCGGGCACGGACGCGGTTATCGAGCTCGGCGGCGAGGACGCGAAAATCCTCTTTTTGACGGACGGCAGCAACACCGCCGGCCTCGAGGTGCGCATGAACGGCTCCTGCGCCGGCGGTACCGGCGCGTTTATCGACCAGATGGCGACGCTTTTGAACATCACGCCGGACGAGCTCAACGCGCTCGCGAAGGAGCACGAGAAGATCTACACGATCGCCTCGCGCTGCGGCGTTTTCGCAAAGAGCGACATCCAGCCGCTTTTGAATCAGGGCGCGCTCAAGAAGGACGTTGCCGCGAGCATCCTGTACGCCGTCGTGAACCAGACGGTCGCGGGTCTTGCGCAGGGCCGCGAGATTGCGGGCAAGGTCGTCTACCTCGGCGGCCCGATGACCTTCCTCTCCGAGTTGCGCGCCGCGTTTGACGACACGCTCGGCATCACCGGCATCTGTCCGGAAAATTCGCTCTATTTCGTCGCGCTCGGCGCGGCGTTTGCGGCGGACGGCGCGGCCGTGCCGCTCAAAACGCTGATCAACAGCATCGCCCACTACACGGCGAAGGAGGAGTACCGCGCCTGTCCGCCGCTCTTTAAGGATCAGGCGGAATACGGCGCGTTTCTCGAGCGCCACAACAAGGCGGGCGTCACGATCCGCGACGGCATCTGCAACGGCGAGCCGGTCTTTATCGGCATCGACGCCGGCTCTACGACGGTCAAGGCGGTCGTTACGGATATGGACGGCGGTGTCGTGTGCACGCGCTACATGCCGAACAGCGGCAACCCGGTCCCGCTGATCCGCGAATTTTTGCAGGAGGTTTACAGCCGCTTTCCGACGGCGAAGATCTGCGCCGCCGCGGCTACGGGCTACGGCGAGGACATCATCAAAAACGCGTTTTCCGTCGATTACGGCATCGTCGAGACGATGGCGCATTTCTACGCGGCGCGCGCGTTCAACCCGAAGGTCGATTTCATCATCGACATCGGCGGGCAGGACATCAAGTGCTTTAAGATCGGCAGCGGCGTGATCGACGATATTTTCCTCAACGAGGCCTGTTCCTCGGGTTGCGGCTCTTTCCTGCAGACCTTTGCCGGCGCGCTCGGCTATTCGATCGAGGAGTTCGCAAAGCTCGGCCTGTTCGCCGACCGCCCGGTTGACCTCGGCTCGCGCTGCACGGTGTTCATGAATTCCTCGGTCAAGCAGGCGCAGAAGGACGGCGCGACCGTCGAAAGCATCTCCGCCGGCCTCTCGATCAGCGTCGTCAAAAACGCGCTGTACAAGGTGATCCGCGCGGTCGATTCCTCGGCCATCGGCAAAGAGATCGTCGTGCAGGGCGGCACATTCCTGAACGACGCGGTGCTCCGCGCCTTCGAGCAGGAAATCGGACGCGATGTTGTGCGCCCGACGATCGCCGGCCTGATGGGCGCCTACGGCGCGGCGCTGTACGCGCGCGAAAAGACGCTCGCAAAGGGCGGCGAGCTGCCGACGTCCACGCTGCTTTCAGCCGAGGCGCTCGACGAGTTCACGCACAGCGTCAAGGCGATTACGTGCCACGGCTGCTCGAACAACTGCAAGCTGACCGTCAACACTTTCTCGGGCGGCCGGAAGTTCATCAGCGGCAACCGCTGCGAAAAGCCGGTCACGGGCGTGAAGTCCACTGAGACGAAATACAATATGTTCGAAGAAAAGCGCAGGCTTCTGGCTCGCTATACATACAAGGACACGGGCAAGCCTGTCATCGGCATCCCGATGGGCCTCAACATGTACGAGCTGCTGCCGTTTTGGCACAAGTTCTTCACATCGCTCGGCTACGACGTGATGACCTCGCCGGCTTCGAACCGCGCGCTGTACCTCAAGGGCCAGCACACAATCCCGTCCGACACGGCGTGCTTCCCGGCCAAGCTGATGCACGGCCATGTCGAGGCGCTGCTCGACAGCGGCGTGGACGCGATCTTCTACCCCTGCATGTCGTATAACTTCGACGAGGGCCTAGGCGACAACCACTACAACTGTCCGGTTGTCGCCTATTACCCGGAGGTCATTTCCTCGAATATCCCGAAGCTGAAGGAAACCGTTTTCATCGGCGACTACGTGGGCCTGCACCGCCGCCGCGATTTCCCGGGCAAGATGTACGAGATCCTGCGCCGCCGCCTGAAGGGCGATTTCACAAAGCAGGATGTGAAGAAGGCCGCGGACGCCGCCTACGCCGAATATGACCTCTACATGCGCGCCTGCCGCGCGATCGGCGACAAGTTCTTGAAGCTCGCCGGCGAGCAGAACAAGCCGGTTATCGTGCTGGCGGGGCGGCCGTACCACATCGACCCCGAAATCAACCACGGCATCGACGGCCTGATCTGCGACTGCGGCGCGGTCGTCGTCACCGAGGACGCCGTTTCCGCGAAGGTCGAGAAGTTCCCGACCGGCGTGCTCAACCAGTGGACGTACCACTCCCGGCTGTACGCAGCGGCAAAATACGTCGTCGATCAAAACGACAGGCGCGTGAACCTGATCCAGCTCGTTTCGTTCGGCTGCGGCGTCGATGCGATCACGACCGACGAGGTGCGCTCGATCCTGCACGACGGCGGCAGGATCTACACCCAGCTCAAGATCGACGAAATCACGAACCTCGGCGCGGTGCGCATCCGCCTGCGCAGCTTGTTCGCCGCACTCGACCTGCTGTAAGCCGGGCGCGGGAAAAGCCCCGCGCGGCGCCCGGCCCCGGATTCCCAAAGAAAGGATAGGCTTTTGCTGTGCGAAAGCCGCGGTTATCAATATGGACGCTGCAAAACGCGTGGAATTCACGAAGGAAATGAAGAAGGATTACACGATCCTTGCGCCGAATATGCTGCCGATCCACTTCAAGCTGTTTGAAAACCTCTTTAAGGCCTACGGCTACAATGTGGAGATCCTGCAGACGCGCGGCCGCCAGATCGTGGACGAGGGACTCAAATATGTGCACAACGATACCTGCTACCCGGCGCTTCTGACGATCGGCCAGATGATGGACGCGCTGCACAGCGGGAAGTACGACCTGAACAAGACGGCGCTGATCATCACCCAGACGGGCGGCGGCTGCCGCGCCTCAAACTACATCCATCTGCTGCGCAAGGCGCTCGAAAAGGACGGCCTCTCGCATATCCCGGTCATTTCGCTGAACCTCTCGGGCCTCGAAAAGAACAGCGGCTTTAAGCTGACGCTGCCGATGATCCGCAAGGCGCTCGCGGTGCTGGCTTACGGCGACCTTCTGATGCTGATGCACAACCAGACGCGTCCCTATGAGCAGGAGGCCGGCGCGAGCCGCGCACTGGTCGACGGCTGGACCGAAAGACTGACCGCGATGTTCGCGGAGGATAAGGGCTACACCGCAAAGGAAATGGAGCGCTATCTGCCGCAGATCGCCGCCGATTTCGCCCGGCTGCCCGTGACCGGAGAGAAGAAGGTGCGCGTCGGCGTTGTCGGCGAGATCTACGTCAAGTATTCGCCGATCGGCAACAACGATCTCGAGGAGTTCCTGTTCTCGCAGGGCTGCGAGACGATGGTGCCGGGCGTGATCGGCTTCATGCTCTTCAAGGTGGACAACCGCATGGAGGACATCAAGCTGTACGGCGGCAGCCACGCGAAATACAAGGTCGTCAAGATCATGTTCGATTATCTTACCGGCATCGAAAAGCACGTGATCCACGCGGTCGAGCATGCGAATACAATCTCAAACCGCTTCACGGTGCCCTCGGCCTACATGCACCTGAAAAAGCTGATCGACGGCGTGATCGGCTACGGCTGCAAGATGGGCGAGGGCTGGCTGCTGACCGCTGAAATGATGGAACTGATCGAGAGCGGCTACCCGAACATCATCTGCGCCCAGCCGTTCGGCTGCCTGCCGAACCATATCGTCGGCAAGGGCATGATCCGCAATCTGAAGAACCTGTACCCGCGGTCGAATATCGTCCCGATCGATTACGACCCGGGCGCGACGAAGGTCAATCAGGAAAACCGCATCAAGCTGATGCTCGCCGTGGCGAAGGAAAACATGGAGAGCGCAGAATAAAACCAAACGCGTGCCTTTGGCGCGCGTTTTTTGCAGGGATAGGATGCCCGAACGGAAAGGAAGGCGCAGAAGATGGAGGTTCTTTACAGCGAAAGACTGGCGCAGGGGCGGCGGGAATGGCCGTGTATGCCGATCGAAATCCAGCCGCGGCAGATGCACTGGTACGGCGCGGACTGGTATCTGCCCGCCGTGTACGGCTGTGCGCAGGGCATGGTGCTCGATCTGTTTGCGGCCGTGCCGGAGGCGGAATTTGAGGCGTACCGCGAAAAATGGCAGGCGAGGCTCGAGCGGATGCGGGGGGAGCGCAGCCGGGTGCTGCGCGAGCAGGCCGAGGCCGAGAACCCGCTTTCCATGAGAGTTGACTGCACCGTGCGGATCAACGGCGAGGCGGTCTCGCGCTATGAAAGCCGCGGCGCCGTGTGGGTGCGCGGCGCGTCGGAAAATGCGGAAGCAGCGGTGCTGCTCGCACATTACGGCCTGATCGAGGCGCACCCGGGTATGGCGTGGCGGCACATGCGCGTGCAGCTCGCGTGGGCCGCATCGGGGCAGCCGGAAGCGCTGCGCAGCCTCACGGCAGTGCTGGAGGCTGAGCCTGCGGTGCTGCCGTGTCCGGCGGTGTTTGAAACAGCGCCGGGCTGCGCGCCGTTCGACGTGCCGTTCTCGAAGTTCGATGACAAGGAACTCAACGCCTTCGCCTTTTCCGACGAGTGCGTCGGCCGTATGGTCGACAAACTGAAGGCTTCGCCGGCATGGGACAACCTGCTTCTGGTGCTGGTCGCCGACCACGGCTATCCGTGGCCGCGGAGCCTCTCCTATAACGAGCCGCTGCGCCACCGTATCCCGATGATCTGGCTGGGCGGTGCCGTTGCTGCACCGCGTGTGGTCGATACCTACGCTTCGCAGATCGACCTCTGCGCCACGATCCTCGGACAGCTGGGGATCGACCACTCGGATTTCGATTACAGCAAGGATATTTTCGCCCCGACCCCCCCCCGCAAGTT
>URQJ01000120.1 GCA_900549945.1 uncultured Oscillospiraceae bacterium | reverse complement strand
GCCGCCGCCATGCTGGGGCGGCCCTTCGGCTTTGAGTTCGAGGTCGTGCACGGCAACCGCATCGGCCGCACGATCGGCACGCCGACAATCAACCAGCATTTTCCCGAGCACTTCATTTTGCCGCGCTTCGGCGTGTATGCCTCGTGCGTGCACATCGGCGGCAGGACATACTGCGGCGTGACGAACGTCGGCGTGAAGCCGACCGTCGGCTCCGACCGCGCGCTCTCCGAGACGTGGATCCCGGACTTTTCGGGCGACCTCTACGGCAAAACGCTCCGGCTCGAGCTGCTCGCGTTCATCCGCGACGAAAAGAAATTTGCAAATCTCGACGCGCTGAAGGCGGAGATCCGCCGCAACGAAAAACAGGCGCGGAAAATCTTCACAGCAAGCCGGAAGGAAAAATAAAAACAGCCGCTGCGCCTGCCATACGCCCTCCGTATAAGGCAGTTTTTTCACTGTCTCTCATAAGAGGGCGCATAGCAAAAAGCGCGTGCGGCTGTTCTTTTTTTCTGTGCGGTTTACTCGATGTGCTCGATGCAGGCGATCGCCTTGACGCCGGCGCCGACGTGGCAGGAAATGCTGACCGGCAGCTTGTAAAGCTCGATGCGGCTGTCGTCGAAATACCTGCGCACCGTCTTGCGCCATTCGAGCGCCGGCTTGATGTCGCCGGAGTACGCCGTGAGAATGCGCACGGGCCGGCCTGCAAAACGGGTGGCGAGGTCCTTCTCCGCGGCCTTCAGCATCGTCTTTTCGGCGGCGGTCATGCCGCGCACCTTCGCGAAGGCGTCGAGCTTTTCGCCCTGAATCTGCAAAACGGGCTTGAGGCCGAGCAGCGTTGCGAGCGCTGCGCCCGCCGCCGTCACGCGGCCGCTCTTTTTCAAAAGCTCCAGCGTGTTGACCGCGAGGTAAATACTCGCGTTGTAGGCGGTTTCCTCGAGCTGCACGCAGATCTCCGCGGCGGTCAGGCCCTTTTCGATCAGCGTGAGCGCATCGAGAACCGATTCGCGCAGGGAAACGGAAATGCGCTTGTTATCGACGACGCAGACGCGGCCGTTATACTCCGCGGCGAGCGCCTTCGCCGTGCCGCAGGAGCCGCTCAAGGCGGAGGACATCGGGATGTGCAGGATGGAATCGTACGACCGCAGGATCTCGTCCCACAGGCCTGTGATCGCCTCGGGCGCGGGCTGCGAGGTAGAAACGTCCGCCCCGCCGCTGAGCATTTCGAAAAAGCGCTCATACGTGCAGGTGACGCCCTCGAAATATTCACGGCCGTCCACAATAAAGGGCATGGGCAGCAGGAAAATACCGAGCTTCTTGGCCTCTTCTGCGGAGATGCTGCTGTTTGTATCGGTAACCACTGCAATTCAGCTCATGGCAGTTCAATCCTTTCTCTTTGACCGCGTGCCCAAAAGGGGCGCGGAAATTCATAATATTTATACTATACGCAAAAACAAAATCTGTCAATATAAGACAAGGCGGATTTCGGAAAAAATTGCTTGCAAAGGCTGCATATCTGTGCTATACTAATGCAGTGCCCGCCCACGGATCAGGGACCAACCCTTTGGGAAGCGATTCCGCAGGGAGCCTACCGACCCCGACCTGTGAGCGCGGAAATAATTTGTAAAGGTGGAAAACACAATGCTGAAGAGCGAAAAGACAGAAATCATCAAGAAGTATGCCCGCCATGAGGGCGACACCGGCTCCCCGGAGGTGCAGATCGCCGTTCTGACGAAGCGCATCAACGACCTCACCGAGCACCTCAGATCCAACAAGAAGGATCACCACTCCCGCCGCGGCCTTCTGAAGATGGTCGGCCAGAGAAGAAGCCTTCTCAACTACCTCATCAAGATCGACATTGAGCGCTACAGAGCCATCATCGCTGAGCTCGGTATCCGCAAGTAATTTTTGTCTGTTTTCGGCTGCGCGGGCCCGCGCAGCCGATTATAATATCTGCACCATGCGGCCAGCAGGCTGGTTAGCAGTAAAAGAAGCGCACACGCGCTGCGCGCTCCTTTTATTGTTAAGCGGTTTGCCGGCAGCGTGCGTCCGACTTTTTAGGGGAAAGGAAAATACGCTATGTTCGAAAAATTCAGAGTGTTTGAAACAGAGTTCGCTGGCCGGCCGCTCAAGATCGAAACCGGCAAGATGGCGCAGCTCGCAAACGGCGAATGCCTCGTCCGCTACGGCGAAACGGTCGTCCACGTCGCGGCGACGGCCTCGGCGAAGCCGCGCGACGGCATCGACTTCTTCCCGCTTTCCGTCGATTTCGAGGAAAAGCTCTACTCGGTCGGCAAGATCCCGGGCTCCTTTTTGAAGCGCGAGGGCCGTCCCTCGGAGAAGGCGACCCTGACCTGCCGCATGATCGACCGCCCGATCCGCCCGCTGTTCCCGAAGGACATGCGCAACGACGTTTCGATCGTCTGCACGGTCATGTCGGTTGACCCGGACTGCTCGCCGGAGATCGCGGCGCTCGTCGGCACGAGCATCGCGCTTTCCATTTCGGACATCCCGTGGAGCGGCCCGATCAGCGGCGTTTCCGTCGGCCTTGTGGACGGCAAGTTCGTCATCAACCCGACGGCCGAGCAGCGCAAGGTCTCCGAGATGGCGGTCACGGTTGCTTCCACGAGCGAGCGCATCGCGATGATTGAGGCCGGCGCCAACGAGGTTTCCGACGAGGATATGTTCGACGGCATCATGGCCGGCCACGCCGAAAACCAGAAGATCATCGAGTTCATCAGGGGCGTTCAGGCGGAGATCGGCAAGGCGAAGTTCACCTACCCGTCGAACAAGCCGGAGCCGGAGCTGTTCGAGGCGATCCGTGATTTCGCGGCCGACGACGTGCGCGCCGCGCTCGATACCGACGACAAGACCGTGCGCGACGAGCGCCTCAAGCCCGTTTACGAGAAGGTGCACGCGCATTTCGACGAGCTTTACCCCGAGCAGACCTCGAAGATCGACGAGTGCATGTATCTCGTGCAGAAGTATGTTGTGCGCCGCTGGCTGCTCGACGAGCAGAAGCGCGTCGACGGCAGAGGCATGGATGAGATCCGCCCGCTCGCGGCGGAGGTCGGCATTCTGCCGCGCGTGCACGGCTCCGGCATGTTTACGCGCGGCCAGACGCAGGTTCTGACCGTCGCGACGCTCGGCTCCACGCGCGACAACCAGCTTCTCGACGGCATCGACGAGGAGGAGACGAAGCGCTACATCCACCACTACAACTTCCCGTCCTACTCGGTCGGCGAGACGAAGCCCTCGAGAGGCCCGGGCCGCCGCGAAATCGGCCACGGCGCGCTGGCTGAGCGCGCGCTGCTGCCGGTCATCCCGTCGGTCGAGGAGTTCCCGTACACGATCCGCCTCGTTTCCGAGGTGCTCTCCTCGAACGGCTCCACCTCGCAGGGCTCGGTCTGCGGCTCTACGCTGGCGCTGATGGACGCCGGTGTGCCGATCAAGGCGCCGGTCGCCGGCATCTCCTGCGGCCTCATCACCGAGGGCGAGCGCTGGATGACGATGGTTGACATTCAGGGTCTTGAGGACTTCTTCGGCGACATGGACTTCAAGGTCGCCGGCACGAAGAAGGGCATCACCGCGATCCAGATGGACTTGAAGATCAAGGGCCTCACGCCGGAGATCATCAAGGAGGCGTTTGAAAAGACGCACAAGGCGAGAAACTACATTCTCGACGAAATCATGCTGCCGGTTATCGCCGAGCCGCGTCCCGAGCTTTCGAAGTATGCGCCGAAGATGCTCTCGACGATCGTGCCGGTCGACAAGATCCGCGAGGTCATCGGCTCGGGCGGCAAGGTCATCCAAAAGATCTGCGCCGAGTGTGACGTCACGATCGACATTGAGGACGACGGCCACTGCTATGTGGCGGGCATCGACATCGAGAAGTGCCGCCGCGCGATGGATATCATCGATACGATCGTCAACGACCCGGAGCCGGGCTCCTATTACAGCGGCCGCGTCACCCGCATCATGGACTTCGGCGCGTTTGTGGAGATCGCCCCGGGCAAGGAGGGCCTTGTGCACGTTTCCCACCTCGACATCAAGCGCACCGAGAACGTCACCGACGTCGTCAACATCGGCGACATCATCAAGGTCAAGGTGCTCGAGATCGACGACAAGGGCCGCCTGAATCTCTCCCGCCGCGACGCGCTGATCGACCTCGACGGCGCTGTGCCGGAGAACACGCTCTCCGATAAGCCCCGCCGCGAGCGCAGCGACCGCCCGCGTGGGGACCGCCCGAGACGCGACAGAAGATAAAAAACAAAGCCTGTTCGTTTGTATGCGGACAGGCTTTTGCTTTTGTTCCGCACGCGCGGACAAACGCGCCGTATACCGCGCCGCGGCAGCTTTTGCGCAAAAAAACCTTTTCTTTTCCGGCAAAAGCCTGTATAATGGCCACAAAAGGAGTGGGGAATATGTGGTATAGCAGGGAGGACCGGTCGGCGCCCGTTTTTACGGCGGCGCAGCATATAGAAAGCCGGCACAGCGCCGGGGAACAGCACAGGCTGCCGGCGCTCTGCATCCTCTTTTATATGGGCGGCGTGATCGCGCCTTTGCTTGAGCAGGGGGCGGTCTGCGTGACGGAGAAGCTGCCCCGTTTCCTTGGGGGAACGCCGGTCTATCAGCTGCCCGATGCGCCGGTCTGCTTTCTCGACGGCGGGCGCGGCGCGCCGCAGGCGGCGGACACACTGGAAACGCTTTATGCGCTGGGCGTGCGGCAGGTTCTCACCGCCGGCATGTGCGGAGCGTTTTCCGAACAGGCCGAAGTGGGAGACAGGATTCTGCCGGACAAGGCGTTTATCGAGGAGGGGACAAGCCTGCATTATGCGGAGCCCCGCCTGTTTTCCACACCGTCCGGCACGTTTCTTGAAAAGGTGCGGCGGTGGTTTCCGGAGGGGAAGTGCCTGCCGGTCGTTTCAACGGATGCCGTATTCCGCCAGACCTATGAAAAGGAGGCACTCTGGCGGCGCCGCGGCGCGGTCGGCGTCGATATGGAGACGTCGGCGCTGTTCACGGTGGCCGAGTACCTCGGCGTCGAGATTGCCGCGGTGCTTACGGTTTCGGACAAACACCCCGAAGCGCCGGGCGGAAAGAGCTGGCATTGGGGTATGACGGCGCAGATGCGCCGGGGATTTGCAGAACACTGCGCAGCGCTGATGCGGGAAATTTCAATGGAAAAATGAGGGGAAAAAATGGATTTACAAAATGCAGAGGTCGTCGTTGTGAAGATCGGCACCTCGACGCTCACCTATGAAAGCGGCAAGCTCAACCTGCGCCGCATCGACCAGCTCTGCCGGGCGCTGAGCGATTTGCAGAACAGCGGGCGAAAGATCGTGCTCGTCTCGTCGGGCGCGATCGGCGTCGGCGTCGGCAAGCTCGGGCTCGAAAAGCGGCCGGATGACACGGCGAAAAAGCAGGCGCTTGCGGCGGTCGGCCAGTGCGAGCTGATGTTTATTTACGATAAATTTTTCGGCGAATACCACCAGAACGTCGCGCAGGTGCTGCTCACGGCGGACGTGACCGCGCGGGAAAACAGCCGCCGCAACGTCGTCAACACGTTTCGCGAGCTGCTCTCGATGGGCATCATTCCGATCGTCAACGAGAACGACACCGTGGCGGTCGATGAGCTCGAGGGGCGCAATTTCGGCGACAACGACACGCTCTCGGCGATTGTCGCGGCGCTGGTCGGCGCGGATGCGCTCGTGATTTTGACGGATATCGACGGCGTGTACGACAAAAATCCCAAGACCTGCCCGGATGCGAAGCGCATCCCGGTGATCCATGAGATTACCGACGCGGTGCGCGCGATGGCGGGCGGCGCGGGCTCGAGCCGCGGCACCGGCGGCATGGCGACGAAGATCCGCGCCGCGCAGGTAGCGGGCGAGGCGCATATTCCGACGGTAATTATTGCGGGCGACGACCCGGAAAATCTATACCGCGTCTTTGAGGGCGCGGATATCGGCACGGTGTTTGACTGCAGGTGATCTGCACACAGCCGCTGGCCGGCAGAACAAATGGAAGGGAGAAGATCA
>URQJ01000119.1 GCA_900549945.1 uncultured Oscillospiraceae bacterium | reverse complement strand
TGTTTTTCGGCAACATTTTCCAGCAGTTTTATTCGATGGTCGACACGATCATCGTCGGGCGCGTGCTCGGCACCGGTCCGCTCGCCGCGGTCGGTTCCACGGGCTCCGTCACCTTTTTGATCGTCGGCTTCTGCCTCGGCCTGTGCAGCGGCTTTGCGATTCCGGTCGCGCAGCGCTTCGGCAGCCGCGACTACGAGGAGCTGCGCCGCTTCATCGGCAACGCGGTCTGGCTGTGCGCCGGTTTCGGCGCGGTGCTCACGGTGCTCACGGTCGTGTTCTGCCGCGACATTCTCGAACTGATGGGCACGCCGGCCGACATTATCGACGACGCCTATGCGTATCTTGTGGTTATTTTTGCGGGTATTCCGGCGACGTTCCTGTACAACATCCTCTCCGGCATCCAGCGCGCGCTCGGCGACAGCCGCACGCCGGTTGTGTTCCTCGTGATCGCTTCGATCATCAACATTGTGCTCGATATCGTTCTGATCGTATTCGTGCCGCTCGGCGTTGCGGGCGCGGCAATCGCGACGGTCGTCTCCCAACTCGTTTCGGGCCTCGGCTGCCTGATCTACGCGAGCCGCCACTATGAGGTGCTGCGCATGACGCGCGACAACTTCAAGCTCCGCGCGCCGTACGTCCGCCGCCTGCTCGGCATGGGGCTTCCGATGGCGCTGCAGACCTCGATCACGGCGATCGGCAGTGTGATTTTGCAGGCCTCCGTCAATTCGCTCGGCTCGGTCGCGGTGGCGAGCGTCACGGCGGGCAGCAAGCTGTACATGTTCTTCGCCTGCGCCTACGATGCGATGGGCGTCACGATGTCGACCTACAGCGGCCAGAATATCGGCGCGCGGAAGATCGACCGCATCGGGCAGGGCGTGAAGGCGTGCAGCATCGTCGGCATTGTCTATTCGGTTTTGGCGCTCGCCGTCATTTTCTTCCTCGGCGGCTGGCTGCTGCTCCTGTTTGTGGACGCCGGCGAGACCGCGATCATCGACGCGGCGTATCAGTATCTGCTGACGAGCGGGCTTTTCATGATTCCGCTCACGTTTGTCAACGTGCTGCGCCTGACGGTTCAGGGCATGGGCTACAGCCGCATCGCGATGTTTGCCGGTGTGTTTGAGATGGTCGCGCGCGGCGTGGTCGGCGCTGTGTTCGTACCGATTTTCGGCTTTGCGGCGGCCTGCTTCGCCGGCCCGGTCGCGTGGATTATGGCAGATATTTTCCTGTTCCCCGCGTATTTCTATGTGATGCGCCGCGTGCGGCAGGGCGAGGGCGTGTACTGAGCCCGGCGGCTCTATACCGCCGGTGCGCTTGCCAGAAAGCAGCAAAACCGGCGTGTGCGAAAGGGGGCGGGGTATGGAGAATATGAAGCTGAGACGCGCCTTGCGGCGCGGCGGGAAAGCCGCGCTCGGCCTTCTGGCCGTCGCAGCGGGGCTGCTTTTGCTGTATCACTGCCCGTTCCGGTACGTTTTCGGGGTGTCGTGCCCCGGCTGCGGGATGACGCGCGCGCTGCTCGCGGCGGTGTTCTCCGATTTTGAAACCGCGTTTTCGTACCACCCGCTGTTTCCGCTGCTGATTCCGGCGGCGCTCTGGCTTGGCCTGCGCGCCTGCGGGCGGCTGCCCTCCAAACGGGAAACCGCATATATTCTGGCCTTTGCGGGTGCCTTTATCCTCGTGTACGCGGCCCGGCTGCTTTCCGGCGACCCGGTGGTCGCGCCCGAGCCGGCGGGCGGGCTTTTGTTCCGGGTGCTGCCCGGTCTGCTCCGGTAAAATAAAAAACAAAAAGCTGTTCCCGGGGCAGGGAGCAGCTTTTTTCTTTGGTTTCAGAGATTTGCGGAGAATCAGATGCCGTTTGCGTTGTAGCTGTTCGCAACGGCGTTCATTGCCTCGCACACCTTGTAGGTGTAGACGAACGGACCGACGAAGATCAGGCTGCCGAGCACGAACCAGAGCCAGAAGGTGGCGGCGCTGAGATTCGTGGCAAAGCCGCGGGCGCGCGCTTCGCTGCCGAGGCGCTCGGACATCTGGTGATACCAGACGAGCGTAAAGATGCCGCAGGTGATCGGGCCGAGCAGGAAGAAAACGAGGCAGTAGTGCATGGTTTTCTTCCCGTCGCGGCGCATGGCGGCGATATTCAGGTCCTCGCCGATGCCGGACCAGAAAATGATCGGATAAATGCCGCAGGTAATGATGCCGAAAACGATGTACTTCCAGAGCGCGCGCTCATTGTTCATGACCTTGAGCGGCATGGGCGCCGGTGCCGGCTGCTGCTGATACGGTGTGTTGTTCATGAGATCTGCCTTCCTTTCACGATGAAAATCAGGCGGCCGCCCATACCCCAAAGACGAAGCCGCATGACTGTAAAATAAATTTACCATAACGCGGCGGCACCGTCAAGAGTTTGAACGAGGTTTTTATAAAAAGGTTGAAAACTGTCGAAAGCTTGTCCAATTTATACGAAAACCGGTGCAGAAAACCGGCATAAGGGGATAAAAGAAAAGCCCGCGGCCGGCGGGCTTTGAGGCGGTGCAGTACCGCTGTGAGCGTGCCGGCCGCGGACATGCCGCAGGGCTTTTTTATTCTTCCGCGCTGCTTTCAGAGGACGCGCTGCTTTCAGAGGACGCACTGCTTTCGGAGGATGCGCTGCTCTCGGAGGATGCGCTGCTTTCCTCCGTCGTGGAGGAGGTGCCGTTTTTCGTGGTGGATTCGAACATGGAGGGCTTGTAGTGATCGATGGCCTCCTGATTCAGTTCCACGCCGTCTACACCGGCCGCGGCCGAATCGCGCACGTAATCCTGATACTCCTCGCTTTTGAGCTCGAGCATCAGCGTGAGGCGGTCGTCCTCGGCGCCGAGCTTTTCCTCGACCGCGTCGTCAATCGGCAGACGATGCAGGAATACCATGTAGTTGCTGGCCTCAAAGACCTGAATGTCCCCCTCCTTCATCGATTCGAGCGAGGTGATAAACGCGCTGGTCATGCGGGCGGCGGTCATGCCGTCGCGGTTGTTGACGCTCTGCACGTAGTTCGAGTCGGCGTCGATCGATTCCGCGTATTCCGCCGCGGCTTCCTCGACGGTCAGCGTGCCGTCGGAAACCTGCTGCTCGAGTTTGTCGAGCGCCGCAGTCACCTCGGCTTTTTCCTCGTCCGTCATATTCTCCGAGGTGCCGTCCTCCGCCTTTTTCGTCAGCGGCGCGGTGAAATATTCGTAATTCATGTAGGTATCGGTGAAGTGGGCGAGCAGGTCTGCTTCCGGAATCTCACGCTCGCCGCCGGCGCCGTACATCGCCTCGAACACCTTTAAGTACATCGCGTTGTACTGGGAGTAGGCGATGTCAAACGAGGTTTGCGCGATACCGAATTTCTCGAGCGATTTGCCGAAATAGTACCAGTAGTTTGCGGTTGTCTGCGAGGCCTCGGCGTAATCCTCGTCGGTCATCGAAAGGCCGAGGCGCGTCATTTCGTCCTGCATCCAGAAATACTGGTTCATATAGGCGTTTGCGCGCGCCGTGATCCACTCCGCGGCCGGGGTGTCCTCCACCTCGCCCTTCAGAACCTCGGTCTCGGTGTCGATCTTCGCCGCCGCCTCGTTGTAGGCAACGGAGAGGTAATAGATGTACGCGCCGATGGGCAGCTCTGTATCGCCCTTTTTCGCCGCCCAGGTCAGGTTTTCGTTGTAGCAGCCCGCGAGGCTGAGGCTGAGAACCGCCGCGAGCAAAAACGCCGCCGCGCGTTTGGCAAATTTTTTCATCTTTTTCAGGCCTTTCGTTTTAGATGTGCTTTTTTGTATGCTTTCGCTATTATACCGCCGATAAAGCCGGTTGTCCAGCATATTAACAGGGGAATGTGTATTTTCTGTGAAGGTCAGCCGGCTTCCGTTTCACCGCAGAGGATCTTGAGCGCGTCCTCGAGCACGTCGAGCGGCGGCTTTCCGGCCAGCGCGACGCTGATGTACGGGCGGCTGCCCGCCGAGAGCATTACCTTGTTCGGCATGCCCTGAATCAGCCGCTTGACGCGCTCCATGTCGAATTTCTCCTTGTAGAGCAAAATCGCGTTCGCCTGCTGCTTGACCTCGGTGATGCCGAGCGAGGTGGCACGGCTGCGCAGCAGCGCGATGTCGATCAGGCCGTAAACGCTTTCGGGCGGCTCGCCGAAGCGGTCGATCAGCTCGTCGACGACGTCACTCGAATCCTCGTACGTCTTGATCTCGGCGATGCGGCGGTATACCTCGAGGCGCAGCGCCGTGGAATCGATGTAGCTTTCCGGGATGTGCGCCTGCACCTGCATGTCGACCGAGCATTCCTCCACCGGGATTTCGGGCGTTTCGCCCTTCATCAGCGCGACGGCCTCGTTCAGCAGCTTTAAGTACATGTCGTAGCCGACGCTCTCCATGTGGCCGTGCTGTTCGCCGCCGAGGATGTTGCCCGCGCCGCGGATCTCGAGGTCACGCATCGCGATTTTGAAGCCGGAGCCGAACTCGGTGAACTCGCGGATCGCCGAAAGGCGCTTTTGAGAGATCTCACTCAGCACCTTGCCGCGCGTAAACGTGAAGTAGGCGTAGGCGCGGCGCGTGCTGCGGCCCACGCGGCCGCGGAGCTGGTGCAGCTGCGAGAGGCCCATGCGGTCGGCGTTGTCGATGATCAGCGTGTTCGCATTCGGTACGTCCACGCCGGTCTCGATAATCGTCGTGCAGACGAGTACGTCGATCTCCTGCTCCATCAGGCGGCGCCAGACCTCGGAGAGCTCCTGCTCGCTCATCTTGCCGTGGCCGATGCCGATGCGCGCCTCGGACACGCGCGCCCGGATGCCGGCGGCGACGCGCTCAATGGAGGCGACGTCGTTGTGCAGGTAGTAGACCTGCCCGCCGCGGCGCAGCTCTTTCTTGATCGCGTCGGCGATGATGCCGGGGTCGTACTCGAGCACGTAGGTCTGTACGGGATGGCGGTCGTGCGGCGCTTCCTCGATGACCGACATATCGCGGATGCCGGAGAGCGCCATGTTCAGCGTACGGGGGATCGGCGTCGCCGAGAGCGTCAGCACGTCGGCTGATTTGCAGACCTCCTTGAGGCGCTCCTTTTGCTGTACGCCGAAGCGCTGCTCCTCGTCGATGATGACAAGGCCAAGATCCTTAAACTGCACGTCCTTGGAGACGAGCCGGTGCGTGCCGACGATGAGATCGATGCTGCCGCGCTTGAGCTTGCGCAGGATCTCGTCCTGCTGGCGCGGCGTGCGGAAGCGCGAGAGCAGCTCGACGTCGACCGGGAAGCCCTCCATGCGCTTTAAAACCGTCTGGTAATGCTGCCATGCGAGGATCGTCGTCGGCACGAGGATCGCGCACTGCTTGCCGGCCGTGACGCACTTGAACGCCGCGCGCAGCGCGACCTCGGTCTTGCCGAAGCCAACGTCGCCGCAGAGCAGGCGGTCCATCGGCGACTCGCGCTCCATGTCGTTTTTGATCTCGTTGATGCAGCGGAGCTGGTCCTCCGTCTCGTTGTATTCGAAGTGTGCCTCGAAATCGTGCTGCCAGTCGGTGTCCTCGGGGAAGGCGTAGCCCTTCTGTTTCATGCGCTGGGCGTAGAGCACGATCAGCTCCTTCGCAATGTCCTTGACGGCGGCGCGCACCTTCGTTTTGGCCTTCTGCCATTCGGCGCCGCCGAGCCGGTGCAGCTTCACGCCGGCGTCCTCCCGCGGGCCGATGTATTTCGCGACGAGGTCGAGCTGCGTGACCGGCACGTACAGCGTGTCGTTCTTCGCATAGCGCAGCTTGATGTAGTCCTTCGTCACGCCCTGCATGTCGATCTTGTGGATACCCTCGAAAATGCCGATGCCGTGCGTGGAATGGACGACGTAGTCGCCCGGCACGAGCTCGGCGAGGCTGTAGATCTCGCGGCTGTTCTTGTCCTTTTTCTTCGGTTTCTGCTTCGTCTGATTCACGCGCCCGTGCGTGAGCAGCGTGAATTTCACATTCGGGTATTCGAAGCCGGCGGAGAGCGTGCCGGTCGTCACGGCCACGGTGCCGGGCGCGACGGTCGCCGCGTTTTCGATGTAGCCCGCGGGCAGGCCGGCGGCCTTTAAGTCGGCCGCCACGGTCATCGCGGCGCGCTCC
>URQJ01000118.1 GCA_900549945.1 uncultured Oscillospiraceae bacterium | reverse complement strand
AAGACACCGCCCTTTCACGGCGGTAACACGAGTTCGATTCTCGTCCGGGTCACCAGAAAACGGATGGGAAGCGTTCCCGTCCGTTCTGTTTTTCCGGGCAACAGCGCTCGCGGCAAACCGCGGGCGATCGGCGGATGGAAGCGCGGCGGAGCGCCTGCGGCATGCAGGAAGCTCCGCGCGCTTCCGTTTTTATTTTACGGGGCATTCGCCTGCGGCAGAGCAGGCGCGCGGCACGCATTTTAGGGAGGCGTTTTTATGCACAAGCTGGTCAGCATCAATCTTGTTACCGGAGATCCGGTGCGGCTTTCGGCTTTCTACCGCGACGTGCTCGGCGCGGAGCTGGAGGAAAACCACGGCGGACCGGACCGCATTGAGATCTGGTTCGGACCGAAAACGGACAATACGGCCTGCATCGTCGCAAACCGGGACGCGGGTTTTGCGCCGCGCACCTACAACACCTGTCAGGGCTTTGAGCTGCGCGTGGCGGATGTGGAAGCGCTTTACGCGCGTGTCTGCGCGGCGGGCATACAGCCCGAGACCGCGCCGCAGGATCTGCCGTGGGGATACCGCTACTTCCACGTGAAAGACCCAGACGGCAACGGAATCGATCTCGTACAAAAGCTGTAAACAGAAAAGGCACGGAGGCCGCCCCGCAGGGAAGCCGCCGTGCCTTTATGTTTTGAATTATTCGAACTCGCCGCTGTAGATTTCCGTGCCGTCCGCATTGTTGTAGACAATGCGAACCTTGACGTTTTCTTCCTCGACCTGTTCCTGAAGCTCGTCGGCAATGCCTTCGAACACGCTGCGCTGCTGCTCCATGCCGCTTTCGAGCGCGCTGACAATAGCCGCCTTGATCGTCTCGTCGGAGAGATCGATCGCCTCGCCGAAGGTGAAGGTGTAGATCAGCGTGTTGCCCTCGCCGGCGATCTCCACAGTGAATTCGTCGCTGGACATCGAGCCGAGCTGTTCGTCGAGCTGCTTCGCGACAGTCTCGTTCTTCAGGTACGCCTCGATGTTCTTCGGCTTGCCGGAGCAGGCGGTGAACAGCAGAGCGACGGCGAGCAGGCATGCCAGCACGGCGGCAAAGCGTTTGGTGTTCTTCATCTCATAAAACCCCTTTTTTGAATAAAATTTAAATAAATTTTGAACAAAGCCATTATAGCATGGCAAAAGGGGAAAAGCAATACGCTTTAGGGCAAAATTTATGCAAAGGTTGCGGCGTAAATCTCAGAGCCGTCTGCGTTGTTGTACACGACGCGGATGGCGACGTCGTCCCCCTGCACCTGTGCGCGGATCTGGTCGGCGAGGCCCTCGAACACGCTGCGCTGCTGCTCCATGCCGCTTTCAAAGGCGCTGACGACGGAGGCCCTGAGTGATTCATCGGAGAGGTCGATCGCCTCGCTGAAGGTAAAGTTGTAAATCAAGGTGTTTCCCTCGGCGGAAACCGCCACGGAGAATTCATCGCTCGACATGGCCGCGAGCTGCTCGTTGAGCATGCTTGTGACGGTTTCATCCGCAAGGTAATCCGCAACGGTCGCGTAGCCGTAGGTGGTCGGCACAACAGCCGCTTCCGCGCTGAAGCTGCTTTCCGAGGTGACGTCGCCCGCTGTGCTCGTAAAGGTGTGCGCGTAAAGCTGCGTGCCGTCTGTGTCGAAGAAGTCGTAGCGGATCGCGATTGGGTCCGCATCGACAACGGCGCACAGCTCCTGAAAATCGACCGTGAAGGCGTCGCTGTTGTTCTCGCAGTAGGTGGTGAGATCCAGTACGGCGTCCTCGGCGGTGTAATAGCCGTCGACATAGGGTTCCACGAAGGTGAGCGCGTAGACGAGCGTGTTCCCCTCGCCGTAGGCGGTGCCGGTAAAGTCCTCAAAGCCGAATTCATCGACGAAGCGCACGCCGACCGCGGGATCGGCCATGCACTCCTCAACCGTGGCGTAGTAAAGGGGCTCGGGCGGGTTGGCGTAGTCGTAGGACATTACCTCCGTGCCGTCCGGGTTGCGGTAGACGAGCCGGATCGTGATGCCGTCGATCTTCAGCTCCTCGCCGAGCGTCTCAGCGACTTCTTCAAACTGATCCTTCCCGCTTGCCAGCTCTTCGAGGAAGGTGTTGTTCCACATTCTGTGCTCGGATTCATCCGACCACTGGATCGGGTCAGCATAGGTGTAGTCGTAGATCAGCGTGTTGCCCTCGGCGAGCGCCTGCGCGGCGGAATACATGCCGTCCATATTGGCGGACTCCATGGCGGCATCCACCTCTGCGTCGACCTGTTCCTTGATGTCCGGGTTGGCAAAGCATTCCTCGAGCGTCTCGTAGTGCGTCTGGAAAATGCCGCCGAGCACGGAGGTGATTGTCGAGCAGCCGGTGCAGAGCATCGTAAAGGCGAGCAGGCACGCGGCGAGTGCTGTGAAGCGTTTTGCGGGTTTCATGTTTTTAACTCCTCTTCTTTGTTTTGCTGCTTGTGGTTGGGGCTGCTTCCGTGCAGCCGGGGTGGGGAATCCGGGGATGCGGCGTCTTTCCCGCCTTATCTATAGTATGGCGGAAAGGTGACGTGCGCCCGCGTCCGGCGGCTCCGTATGGCGGATATGTATCGAAAAAGCCGAACGGGGCGGGGCGCGGCCCGCGGATTCTGTTGGTTTAGCTGATAAAAGTATAGCACAGACGATTATAAAAAGCAATTGGAATCGGCCTTGTATGCGCGCATTTTGCACATACATTTCTTTGATTTGGGGCTTGCTTCCTATCCTGCGATATGGTAGAATCAATTCGTATGCTCCCGGTGGCTTGGGGCTGCGCAAAAAAAGAGAGGATTGATTGCCGTAATGAAAAATATAAAGAAGCTCATGGCTCTGGTTCTGGCGGCTGCGCTGTGCGTGTCCCTTGCGGCGTGCGCCGTACCGCAGACGTCCGCCGACAAGCTGGAAACCTCGAGCACGACCGAGGACGGAGAGGCCGTCGCCGAGGACAAGGACCCCGCGGATTATGAAACAGACATTCAGGGCCTGTGCAAGTTTTTCGAGGAGAGCGGCCTCACCGCCGGCGAAAAGGTGCAGATGTCTTACGATGTTATCGGCGCTGTAAACGGCTACAAGTACGCGTACAGCTACAACGATTCCAGCGTGCAGGTCGAGCTGTATG
The DNA here is from genome assembly GCA_900549945.1 of uncultured Oscillospiraceae bacterium. GTDB lineage: Bacteria > Bacillota > Clostridia > Oscillospirales > Acutalibacteraceae > Hominenteromicrobium. The sequence goes on along the minus strand of URQJ01000118.1, from coordinate 2,975 downwards.
AGTTCCCGACCGAGAATATTCCGGAAACGGCGCAGGCCGTGATCGATTCGGTGCGCGAGGCGGGCAGCTTCGAGATTTTGGACAGCACCGTGCCGGCACAGATTTCGGAGGACGGCCGGTTTATGATGGTGTATACCGACGCAAAGGCGGAGGGCGACGAGACCAGCAAGGCGCACAAGGCACACGTGACGGCGTGCTTTGAGGCGTTCTGCGATTACGCCGCAGGCAAGTAAAAAAGAGACGGGAGGGCATGCGCTCTCCCGTCCTTGATGCTTTTTCAGGCAAAATTCAGGTTTGGGGGAAATGAAGCAATGGACAAAAAGGATATGCCCCGCCGCCGTGAAGCGATGGAGCTGCGTATCCGGCGCACGATGGCGGCGCTCGAGAAAAACAATATGAGCGCCTACTATGCGCCGGAAAGTGCGGACGCGGTGCGCATTGTGGAGGAGCTGCTCGGCGAGGGGGATGTGATCTCCTGCGGCGGCAGCGTAACGCTGGACGCAAGCGGCGTAAAAGCGCTGATGCGCAGCGGAAAGTATGATTTTCTGGACCGCGACGCGGTGGAGACGGATGCCGAGCGGCAGGCGATCTACCGCCGGACGTTTTCGGCGGATGCGTTTTTGACGAGCTCCAATGCGATCACGGAGCGCGGCGAGCTGTTCAACATCGACGGCGGCGGCAACCGCGTGGCGGCCATGCTGTTCGGCCCGAAGAAGGTGATCGTCGTCGCGGGCTGCAATAAGATCGTGCGTGATCTGAATGCGGCGAAGCTGTATGTGAAGGCGGTCTCGGTGCCTGCCAACGCGCTGCGCCTGCACATCGATACGCCGTGCACGCATGCGGCGTGCCCGGGCACGGACGGCGACCTGTGCGGCGGGTGCGCATCGGAAAATCGCCTTTGCGCGCAGTATACGATTATGGCGCGCCAGCGCGTGAAGGGCCGCGTGCATGTCATTTTGGTCGGAGAGGAGCTGGGGTATTAACGCCATGAACATGAAAAGAAAAATACAGATTATGATGCTCCGCCTGCAAATCCGCCTGCGCCGGCGCAAGCGCTCGCGCGGCGGCTATGAAATCGATATGTGCAACGGCCCGCTTTTCGGCAAGATCCTGCGCTTTGCGGTTCCGCTGATGCTTTCGGGCATGCTGCAGCTTTTTTTCAACGCGGCGGATATTATCGTCGTCGGGCAGTTCGTCGGCCATACGGCGCTGGCGGCGGTGGGCTCCACCGGCGCGCTGATCAACCTGCTGATCAACGTGTTTATCGGTCTTTCTGTCGGCACAAACGTGCTGGTCGCGCGCTATTACGGCGCGCGCGACGGCAAGCAGCTGCACGATACGGTGCACACCTCGGTGCTCACAAGCCTTGTGAGCGGTACGGTGCTGATCGTGATCGGCCTGCTGCTCGCCGAGCCGCTGCTCACGCTGATGGGCACGCCGGACGACGTGCTCAGTCAGGCGGCGCTCTACATGCGCATCTATTTCGTCGGCATGCCGGCGATGATGCTCTACAACTTCGGCGCGGCCATTCTGCGCGCGGTGGGCGATACGAAGCGCCCGCTGTATTTCCTTTTGATTTCCGGTATTGTCAACGTCGTGTTGAACCTGATTCTCGTAATTGTATTCCACCTCGGCGTTGCCGGCGTTTCGATTGCAACGGTGACATCGCAGGTCATTTCGGCGCTTCTTGTCGCGCGGTGCCTCATCAAGACGGACGCGCCGTACCGCCTTGAGCTGAAGAAGCTGCGCATTTCGAAGAGCAAGCTATTGGAAATCGTAAAGATCGGTCTGCCCGCGGGCATGCAGGGCGCCGTGTTCTCGATCTCCAACGTGCTGATCCAGTCTTCGATCAACTCGTTCGGCTCCACGGTGATGGCGGGCAGCACGGCCGCCTCGAATATCGAGAATTTCGTCTATACGGCGATGAACGCCATGCACCAGACGGCGCTTTCGTTTACGGGGCAGAATGTCGGCGGCGGGAAATACCACCGGATCGGCAAGATCATGCGCATCTGCGTGCTCGATGTAACGGTGATCGGCATCGTGCTCGGCGGCGGCGCGTATCTTTTCGGCACCGCACTGCTTTCTATATATACGTCGGACCCGGCGGTTATCCAGTACGGTCTGGAGCGCATGCTGTTTGTCTGCCTGCCGTACTTCCTCTGCGGCATCATGGATACGCTGGTCGGCTCTCTGCGCGGCATGGGGTACTCCATTATGCCGATGATCGTCTCGCTCACCGGCGCGTGCGCGCTGCGGATTGTCTGGATCATGACGATCTTCCAGATGGACCGCACGCTTTCGACGCTGTTCCTCTCGTATCCGGTCTCGTGGCTTATCACCGCGCTGGCACACTTCATCTGCTATTTGATCGTGCACCGCCGGTTTATGAAAAAGCACACGCTGGAGCCGCAGCCCTAAGCCGCACGCTGCAAGCAAAAAAACATATATATAGAAAGGCGCCCGCAGGAAATACCGTGCGGGTGCCTTTCTGCTTTCTATAATATAGGTTCAGAGGAATTTGGGGCCGACAGCGGGAAACATTACAGCGGCGCGCGCAGCAGCATGGCGATCATCAGGGCGTTGACGAGTGCCACGACCAGCACGCGCCAGAGAAAGACGAGCGAATGGCACAGGGCGCTGCGGGAAACGTGGGGCATTGGGCAGATCTCCTTCTCAGTTTTATAGTCCGGCAGGAAAAATAAATCTGGACTTTTTTCGAAAAATATTTTAAAATATCTTGTGTCGGACAAGTATATGCGCATGCAAACCAAAAAATGCCGGCGCAGATATAGACTATATATAGTGCGGTGGGTGCAGTAAAATGTCAGATATTGTATGTGCGAAGGCAATCGAAAAAAATCGAAAAAAACTTCGAAAAAAGTGTTGACAAAACGCTTGCCGCGTGGTATTATAGTCAAGCGCTCGAGAGAGACGGCAAAAAACGGAAAGCCGAAAGGCTGGACGAAAGGAGC
>URQJ01000117.1 GCA_900549945.1 uncultured Oscillospiraceae bacterium | reverse complement strand
CTGATTATGGACGATACGACCTCGGCCGTCGATATGGAGACCGAGGCGGAGATCCAGAAGCACCTCAAGGAGATGGACGGCGGCAAGACCATCGTCGCCATCGCCCACCGCATCTCGTCGGTCAAGGATTCCGACCTGATTCTGGTGCTCGAGCACGGACGTATCGTCGAACGCGGCACCCACGCCGAACTCGTGGCCGCACACGGCCGCTACTGGGACATCTACCACAAGCAGCTCGGACTCCAGTCCGGCGTCGCACAGGGGTTTTAGAAGAGGACTTATGGCACAACGCAATACATTCCGCGAGGATGAGGAGCTGGAGGAGTCCATCAACCTCCACGACATCGCTCGCGTCGGCAAATATCTCAAACCGTATATGGCACAGGTGGCGCGCATTCTCGTCGTCGTCATCTCGATGAGCTGCATCGTCGTCGCCGTGCCGTACCTGACCAAGATCATGATCGACGAGGCGATCCCGAACAAGGACCTCGGCAAGCTCGGCATCCTCGCCGTGATCCTCGCCGCGCTGATCGTGCTGTACGAGTTCGGGCTGCGCTACCGCACGGTGGCGATCACGCGCGTCGGCCAGCTCATGCTCAAGGACATGCGCCGCGATATCTTCACGCATATCCAGACGCTGCCCTTCAGCTACTTCGATTCGCGCCCGCACGGCAAGATCCTGATCCGCGTGGTCAACTATGTGAACACGCTTTCGGACACGCTGAGCTCCGGTCTGATCAACGTGATCTCCGACGTGTTCACCTTCGTGATCACGCTGATCGTGATGTTCGTGATCGACTGGCAGCTGGCCCTGTGGAGCCTGATCCTGTTCCCGGTGCTCATCATCTGGGTGCGCGTGCTGCAGATCTTCCAGCGGCGCGCCTTCCAGAAGCTCTCCAACAAGCAGAGCAACCTGAACGCCTACATCCACGAGTCGATCGCCGGCGTGAAGACCACGCAGACCTTCGCACAGGAGCAGGCCCAGTTCAGGACCTTCCAGGAACAGCAGGGCGAGGTGCGTTCCGCGTGGATGCACGCCGTGCACATCCAGTTCCTCATGTGGCCGGGCGTGCAGACCATCTCCGTGATGACCATCTCGTTCATCTACTTCGTCGGCGTGATGGGCTTCGGGGGCGTGAACGTGACCACCGGCGTGCTCATCGCGTTCGTCGGCTACGCGAACAACTTCTGGAATCCGGTGATCAACATCGGCAACTTCTACAACCAGCTCATCACCTGCTCGGCGTACCTCGAGCGCATCTTCGAGACGCTCGACGTCACGCCGGAGATCCGCAACAAGCCCGACGCGGCGGACCTGCCGCAGATCCGCGGGCGCGTCGACTTCAACGACGTGGTGTTCCGCTACGAGAAGGACGGCCGCAACATCCTCAACCTCGTGGACTTCCACGTCGAACCGGGGCGCACAATCGCGCTGGTCGGCCCGACGGGCGCCGGCAAGACGACGATCATCAATCTGCTCATGCGCTTTTACGACGTGGACAGCGGCGAGATCCGGCTGGACGGCTGCCCGGTGCGCGGGCTGACGCGCCGGAGCCTGCGGCTCAATTACTCGATGGTTTTGCAGGACACGTGGCTGTTCAGCGGCACGGTGTTCGAGAACATCGCCTACGGCAGCGAGACGGCCACGCGCGCCGATGTGGAGCGCGTCTGCCGGGCGTGCGGCATCCACGAGTACATCATGACGCTGCCCGAGGGCTATGACACCGTGCTCGACGACGACGGCTCGAACATCTCGAAGGGCCAGAAGCAGCTGATGACGATCGCGCGCGCGATGCTGCTCGACGCCTCGCTCCTGATCCTCGACGAGGCGACCTCGAACGTCGATACACGCACCGAGCTGCGCATCCAAGAGGCAATGCGCGCGCTGATGGCCGATAAAACCTGCTTTGTCATCGCGCACCGGCTCTCGACGATCCGCGGCGCCGACATGATCCTCGTCGTGCGCGACGGCGAAATCGTGGAGCGCGGCACGCACGACACGCTGATGCAGGCGGATACGTTCTACAAGCAGCTCTACGACGCGCAGTTCGCCTGACGCACCGGGACGGGCGGCCTTCGCCGATATGGAGATGCGGCCCGCATGCAGCCCGAAAAAATACAATCTGAATAAAATCTTAACATTTTTTGAAACCGCTTGAAATTGCTGCCGCCGAAGCCTATAATTTTCGTGAATCACGGGAAAGGGGGCGAGGCGCATCAAGCGGTTTCACGCGTTTATTCGGAACAATCGGGCCGTGCTCGGCTGTCTGCTCGGCGCGCTGGGGCTCGACCTTCTGATCGAGCTGCTTTACCGCCAGAGCCTTTCCGGCCTCTGGGCGTATCTTTCAGCGCGGCCCGTCGCCTTTCTCGTCAACGTGCTGATCCTCACGCTCTGCCTTTCGCTCAGCCTGTTTGCAAAGCGCAAGTGGTTCTGGGCCGTCTTGATCGGCGCGGTTTGGGCGGGGCTCGGCATCGCGAATGTGTACGTGCTCAGCTACCGCGTTTCGCCGCTCTCGGCGATCGATTTTGCGATTCTGCAGCTCGATTGGTCGTTCATCGGCATTTACATGAGCGTGCCGGCGTTTGTTTTGGTCGTGGCCGCGGCGGTTCTGCTCGTGATCGGCCTCGTGCTCCTCTACCGGCGGTCGCCGAAAAGCCCGGTGCAGCCGCGGCGCGGGCTTTTAACGCTCTGCATCCTCCTGCTCTCCGTGGCGGTGCTGCCCGAGCTGCCGCTTGCCGCCGGCTTTGCGGGCAACGCGTATTCGGATGTGATCACCCTCACCGAGCGGTACGGCTTCGTTTACACCTTTTCGCGCAGCCTCATCGATTTCGGCATCGACCGGCCGGAGGATTACTCGGCCCGCCGCATCCACGCGATCGCTGAGGATGTGCTCAGCACCGAGACGAAAGCGCCCGAGGATGTGCCGAACATCATCTTTTTGCAGCTCGAATCGTTCTTTGACGTGAACCACCTCGAGGACGTCGTGTTTTCCGAGGACCCCGTGCCGTATTTCCGCACGCTGAAGGAAAACGGCCCGAGCGGCTTTTTCACGGCGCCGTCGGTCGGTGCGGGCACGGCGAACACCGAATTCGAGGTGATGACGCAGATGAACGTGCACGATTTCGGCACCGGCGAATACCCGTACAAGACGATTTTGCAGGACACCACCTGCGAATCGATCGCATACAATTTAAAGGAGCTCGGCCTTTCAACCCACGTGCTGCACAACAACACGGCCACGTTCTACGACCGGGACAAGGTGTTTTCGAAGCTCGGGTTCGATTCGTTCACCTCTATCGAGTACATGAACGATGTCGAATACAACGAGATCGGCTGGGCTGAGGACGGCATTCTGACCGGCGAAATCCTCGACCTGCTCGATTCCACCGCCGCGCGCGACCTGATCTACACGATCTCGGTGCAGCCGCACGGCGCGTACCCCGCGGAGAGCGAATCGGCCGAGATCGAGGTCGTTTCAGGCGTCGAGGACGAAGCGCTGCGCGGCGAGCTGGAATACTACGCGACGCAGCTTCGGGCGGTCGACGATTTCCTGCGCGCGCTGACTGAGGCGCTTGAGGCGCTCGGCGAGCCGGCCGTGCTCGTCGTCTACGGCGACCACATGCCGAGCCTCGAGATCGAGGAGAGCGCGCTCGACAGCGGAAACCTCTACACGACGGAGTACGCCGTGTGGGCGAATTTCCCGCTCGAGGCAGAGGACATGGACGTGAAGGCGTATCAGCTCGCGTCGCATGTGTTCGAGATGCTCGGCGTCAACAACGGCACGCTGACGAAATTCCACCAAATGAACGACTGGAGCGGCGCGTATGAAACGGAACTGCGCACGCTGCAGTACGACATGCTTTACGGCGACCGCGTGGTGTACGGCGGGGAGAACCCGTTTGCGGAGACGGACATGCGCTTCGGCACGCGGGACGTCGTGCTGCACCGCGCGTCGGTGCGCGGCGATACGCTGACGGCCTACGGCGAAAACTTCACGCCGTACAGCGTGATCTGTATCGACGGCAGGCGCGTGGAGACGGCGTTCGTCTCCGAAAACGAGATCACCTGCCCGGCGGACAGCCTCTCTCCGGACGCGCGCGTCTCGGTATGGCAGGTCGCCGAGGACGGCACGGCGCTCTCGAGCGCCGTCGTCTATGAGGAAAGCGGATAATATAATGAAATACTAAAGTGCCCCCGAAATTCCCTTGTTTCCGCTCATAAAGGCAAAAACAAGGGAAAATACATAAGGTTTGCACATGAAATAGATAAACTGGGCTTTGTAAGAGGTAAGATATTGTATAATGTAATTGTAATAGGTGCAGGACCTGCGGGAAGCACCGCAGCCAAAGTATTGGCTGAAAAAGGATATAAAGTGCTGTTGGTGGAAAAATTCAAAATTCCACGCTACAAATCTTGTTCTGGGCAGCTTATTAAGAAAACAATAGATTTGGTACAGGCTTATTTTGGTGAAGCTGTCCCGGCTGATACGATGTGTGTTCCAACAGAAAACAAAGGAATGATTTTTACCAACGATAAAGGCAAGTCTTTCCGTTTTGAACAGGATGGGCTGAATGTGTGGCGCAGTTCCTTTGATAAATGGCTTGCAGACAAAGCGGGGCAATCCGGTGCAGAAGTCAGAGATAATACAACCGCGCTATCTTGTGAGGAACAGGACGGAATTGTGACTGTCACGCTAAAAGGTGAAAATACATATACCGAACAGGCAAAATATGTTATCGATTGTGAAGGTGTAGTCGGAACATTAAAACGAAAACTGCTTGGTTGTGATTTGCCGTACATCACTACCTATCAGACATACAATCAAGGCAGCGTTGACTTAGATTACCGATTTTTCCATGCTTATTTGCAACCGGAATTGTCCGAATATGACGCATGGTTTAATGTAAAAGATAATTTGTTAGTGCTGGGCGTGTCTGTCAAGGACAGCCGCAATGCGGAGTATTATTACTCTCGTTTTGTCTCTTACATGAAAGAAAAACATAATCTGCGGATTGATAAACAGTTACGGATTGATAAGTGGCTCATGCCCCATATTCGTCCCGGCTGCGCCATTGATTACGGTGTAGGACGGGTGCTGTTTGCGGGAGAAATTGCAGGGTTTCTAAATCCTATGGGTGAGGGCATTTCTGCCGCAATGGAAAGCGGCTGCTTTGCAGCAGCGGCAATTATTCAGCACTATGATGAAATGGATTTGATTTATGCCAGCTACAGGAAAAGCACATCTGTTCTGCATAACTACATGAAGCGTCAATGGAATTTCGTTGCGGGAATGACTGATACTTTTAGGGAAATGCAGTTGTGAGTTTATTAACCGAAAATCGCAGTTTGTGCAAGGGATTGGGGCGTTTCCGGCAAGCAGAAATCTCTCCTGCCGCCGCAGACAAAGTGAATGATTCATGCGGAAAAGGCACCCCGTTCCTGTGAAAAATAAGGCTGTTTGCTCGGGGCAGCCTTATTTTTATGGGCCGAAAGACCCTGCGCGGTTTTGGCGTTAAGGCCGGCGCAGGGCGAAAAAAGGCGCGGCAAATCCCGGAAAATTGCGGACGCTGCAAAGATTTGTGCCGGATGCGTTTCCTTTTCCGCCGGATTGTGATACAATAGCCTTGCTTTCAGCAGATTACAGATTCGTCCGGAAAGGAAGCGGATACAATGGATTTGGAAAGAATCGAACGGGCCGTGCGGGAGATCTTGCTCGCGGTCGGCGAGGACCCGGAGCGCGAGGGGCTTTTGGAAACGCCGTCGCGCGTCGCGCGCATGTATGCGGAGATCTTCTCGGGCCTGCACGCGGACCCGAAACAGCATCTGAAATTTTTTGACGCGGGCGGCCACGACGAGCTGGTGCTCGTGCGCGACATCCCGCTCTATTCCGTGTGCGAGCACCACTTGCTGCCGTTCATCGGCAAGTGCCACATCGCGTATATCCCGAAGGACGGGCGGATCATCGGGCTTTCGAAGTTCGCCCGTATTGTGGACTGCTTCGCGCGCCGCCCGCAGGTGCAGGAGCGCCTGACCGCGCAGGTCGCCGATTTCATCGAGGAAAACCTCGCGCCGCGCGGCGTGGCCGTGTTCATCGAGGCCGAGCACCTGTGCATGACGATGCGCGGCGCCCGTG
>URQJ01000116.1 GCA_900549945.1 uncultured Oscillospiraceae bacterium | reverse complement strand
ACCCTGCGCGCTGTCCGAAAAAGCGAGCGGCTCCGGCTGAGGCTCCGGGCCGCGCCGTGTCTCTGCGGTCGCCTCCGGCACGGAAACAGCCGGTGTGACAGGCGCGGGACGCGGGCGCTGCACCGGCGGCTGTGCGATATACGTCTGTACCGGCGCTTTCTCGTGATCGGGTTTATACGGGTTGATAAGCGGCTTTTGCCGCGTGAGTTCGACCGATTTCATATCGCGGCTCGCGGAAACCGCCGATTTCACGCCGCCGTAGACCGCGTCGAACACCGGGCGCTCATTGACAAAGCGCACTTCGAGCTTTGCCGGGTGCACGTTGACGTCTACAGCCTCGGAGGGCAGCTCCAGATGCAGGACGCAGGCCGGGAATTTCCCGACCATGATCGCGCCTTTATACGCCTCCTCGAGCGCAACGGCCGCCGTGCGGCTGCGAACAAAGCGCCCGTTGATGAAAAAGTTCTGCATGCTGCGGTTCGGCCGGCTGCCGATCGGCGAAGAGATATAGCCGTGCACGCGCACGCCGCCGAATGTGTAATCGACCGGAAGCAGGTTCGAGGAAAATTCCTTGCCGAATACCGCGTAGATCGCGGAAGAGAGCCTGCCGTCGCCCGGGGTGTGCAGCGTCTCCTTGCCCTCGCGGATCAGCCGGAAGGAGATTTCGGGGTGCGAAAGCGCGATCTTATCCAAAAGGCCGGCGACGGCGTTGCCCTCCGCCGTATCCTTCTTGAGAAATTTCATGCGGGCCGGCACATTGTAGAAAATGTCCCGCACGGTGATCGTCGTGCCGTTCGGGCACCCGGCATCCTCAACCGAAACCGCACTGCCGCCGCTCGCGGCATAATGCGTGCCGACCGCGCCGTCCGGCGTTTTGGTGATAAGATCGACGTGCGCGACCGCGGAGATCGAGGCCAGCGCCTCGCCGCGGAAGCCGAGTGTGAGGATCGCGTTCAGATCGTCCTCGGCGCGCACCTTACTCGTTGCATGGCGCAGGAACGCCGTCGCCACGTCCTCGCGGGCGATGCCGCAGCCGTTGTCCGTGACGCGCATATATGTGACGCCGCCGCGGCGGATCTCCACGGTGACGATCGAAGCGCCGGCGTCGATCGAATTTTCCACAAGCTCCTTGATGACCGAGGACGGCCGCTCGACAACCTCGCCCGCGGCGATCAGCTCGGCGACATGCTTGTCGAGCACATTGATTTTCGGCATTTTCTGCACCTGCCCTTCCCTTGTTTTTCGTTAATCCTTGAGCATATTTGCGAGCTCAAAGAGCAGATTCATCGATTCAATCGGCGTCAGCGTATTGACGTCGACCGATTTCAGCCGGCTGATGACCTCGCTGTCCTTCGTCAGCATCGTGAGCTGAACCGGCTCCTCGCGCTTTGCGGGCGCCGCATTCTTCGGCACCGTGACGGCCTCGCCGCTCTCGAGGCTCTGCAGCACCTGCTTTGCGCGCCGCACCACCTTGTCCGGCACGCCGGCGAGCTTTGCGACCTCGATGCCGAAGCTGTCGTCCGCGCCGCCGCGCACGATCCGGCGCAGGAACGTGATCTCGTCGCCGCGCTTCTTCACGGCGATGCTGAAATTCTGCACGCCGGGCAGCAGATCCTCGAGCTCCGTCAGCTCGTGGTAGTGCGTCGCGAACAGCGTTTTTGCGCCGCACAGCTTTTTGTCGTGCACGTACTCGATCACGGCACGGGCGATGCTCATGCCGTCAAACGTCGAGGTGCCGCGGCCGATCTCGTCGAGAATCAGAAGGCTGTCCTTCGTCGCGTTTTTGAGGATGTCCGCCACCTCGGCCATCTCGACCATAAAGGTGGACTGCCCCGCCGCGAGATCATCGGACGCGCCAACGCGCGTGTAGATGCCGTCGACGATGCCGATCTCGGCCGAGGCCGCCGGCACAAAGCAGCCGACCTGCGCCATGATGACGATCACGGCCACCTGCCGCATGTACGTCGATTTGCCCGCCATGTTGGGGCCGGTGATAATCGAGACGCGGTTCTGGTTCGGGTCCATATCGAGGTCGTTCGGCACGAACGGCGTTGAGCCGCCGAGCAGCGCCTCGACCACCGGGTGCCGGCTGTCCTTCAGGTAGATGCGCCCGTTCATCGTGACGCTCGGGCGCGTGTAATCGTTCTTGACCGAAACCGCCGCGAACGACGCGAGCACGTCGAGCTGCGCGACCGCCTTCGCGGTCTCCTGAACGCGCGTGAGCTGGTCGGCGACCGTGCGGCGCACGTCCTCAAACAGCTTCGATTCCATCGCGATCGACTTGTCGTGCGCGCCGAGGATGCGGTTTTCGAGCTCCTTAAGCTCCTGCGTGATGTAGCGCTCGCCGTTTGCGAGCGTCTGCTTGCGTATGTAGTGCTCCGGGGTCTTGTCCTTAAAGGCGTTCGAGACCTCGAGGTAATAGCCGAAAACGCGGTTGAAGCCGACGCGCAGCTTCGGGATGCCTGTTGCAGCGCGTTCCCGCGCCTCCAGCTCGGCGATAAGCTGCTTGCCGTTCGTCATGTCGTTTTTCACAGCGTCGAGTGCCGCGTCATAGCCCGCGCGGATGATGCCGCCCTCGCGGATTGTGTGCGGCGGCTCTTCGACGATCGCCTTGTCGATCAGCGCGCAAATATCCTCGAGCGCGTCGATCTGCTTCTCGATCGTCTTGAGCTGCGTCGCCTCGCACCCGGCCGCAAGCGCCTTGAGCTGCGGCAGGCGCGTCAGTGCCGACCAAAGAGCGCGCAGATCCTTGCCGTTTACGGAACCGTAGACGACACGCGTCATAATGCGCTCGAGGTCGAAGATGCCGGTCAGACTCTCTGTGATCGAATCGAGCAGCGGGCGGTTGTCGCAGAACTCCGCCACGGCGTTCTGGCGCAGCGTGATCTTCGCGGGGCTCAGAAGCGGCTGCTCGAGCCATGCGCGGATCAGCCGCTTGCCCATTGCGGTTTTCGTTTTGTCGAGTACCCACAAAAGCGAGCCGCGGCGCTCCTTGCTGCGCATCGTCTCCGTAAGCTCTAAATTCCGGCGCGTGTTGAGGTCGAGCCGCATGGCCTTCGCCTCGGTGTAGACGTTGATCTCCTCCATGCGCTCGAGGCCGGTGATCTGCGTGCGCTTGAGGTAGTCGAGCAGCGCGCCGAGCGCCATGACGATCTCGCGCTGTTCGAGTACGGCGGAGCGCTCGAGCACCTCCGCGTGAAACTGCCGCCGAACGGCCTCTGTGCACGCGTCGGGCGCATACACCTCGAAATCCATGCACTCGAGCGCGGCGGAGAGCTTTTCGGAGATGAACTTTGCGGCGTCCCCGAAATCCGTGAATTCCGGATTGATGAGGATCTCGCGCGGCGAAAAGCGCGAAAGCTCGTTGATGACGAGCTGGGAGAGCACCTCGGGCTCCTTCGCCGTCAGCGTCGTCGCATCGAGCTCGCCGGTCGAAATGTCCGCAAAGCAAATGCCGATATTCTCGCCGAAATAATAGATCGAGGCGATGTAGTTGTTCTTCGCCTCGTCGAGCATGCTGCTTTCCATGACCGTGCCCGGCGTAATCACGCGGATCACGCTGCGCTTCACGATGCCCTTTGCAAGCGCGGGGTCCTCCATCTGCTCGCAGATCGCGACCTTGTAGCCCTTCGCCACAAGACGCGCGATATACGTCTCCGCGCTGTGGAACGGCACGCCGCACATCGGCGCGCGCTCCGCCTGACCGCAGTCGCGCCCGGTGAGCGTCAGCTCCAGCTCGCGCGACACGGTCTTTGCATCGTTGAAAAACATTTCGTAAAAGTCTCCGAGGCGGAAGAAAAGGATCGTGTTCGGATACTTCTCCTTCACCTCGAAATACTGCTTCATCATCGGGGAATAATCAGCCATGCCAGCTCTCCATATCTATTGATTTACTGCGGGTTCACTCAGTGGCAGCCACCGCCGCAGGAGGAACAGTTGCCGCCGCAGCCACAGGAATCGCAGTCACAGGTATCGGGATCCTCGCCGTCGGCGCTCATCGTGATGACCGTCGTCACGCGCTGCACGAGCGCATCGAGCTCATTCTTCGCGTTGTTGTACGCCGCCATATTCGGGTTCTGCATGATTTCGGCATAGACCGCGCGCAGCTCGTCGTTCAGCGTGCGGAGCGTCTCCTCGCTGCGGTCCTCCTTCTGCGCCTCGTTGTTGATCGCCATGCGCTTTAAGTTGAATTCGCCGATCATGTTCTGCAAAGCCTCGTCCGCGTCGCACTGCTGGCTCGCCACGTGCATCGCGATGAAGCGGTCGTCCTCCTGAATCTTCTTTCCAAGGTCTCTTGCAAGCTCGATGATGTCCATTTTAGTAACTCCTTTTGATATTTAAAATTATTTTTTTCTCGTCGTGATGTAAATCGTCACAGCGGCGCACACGATGGCGGCGGCCGCAAAGATCCTGAGGATCGTACCCATGGAAATCAGGCCCTCCATCGCCTAAACGCCTCCTTTTGTTTCTGCGGGGAATCTCCCCCGCGTCAGCCGATCCGCTCGCCGCGCAGAATCCAGTTGCGCGCCTCGGTGATCCGCACACTTTGGAACGTGCCGATCAGCGCGTCGTCACCGGGAAATTCCACGATGATGCTGCTTTCGGTACGTCCGCAGAGCAGGCCGTTCTTCTCATTGCGCTCCTCGACGAGCACGCGCTCCGTACCGCCGACCATCGCCGCGCAGCGCCGGGCGGCGATCTCCTCCTGCGACGCAAGGAGCTCTGCGAACCACTTTGTTTTCTCCTTATACGGCACCGGATCCTCCATCGACGCGGCCTTCGTGCCGGGTCTCGAGGAGAAGATGAACGTGAAAAGCGAGGTGAACTCCACTTCGCGGATGAGACTCAGCGTATCCTGAAATTCCGCATAGGTCTCGCCCGGGAAGCCGACAATAATGTCCGAGGTCAAGGACAGGTCGGGCATCTTCTCCTTTGCGTAAGCAATCAGGCCGAGGTACTTCTCGCGGTCGTAGCGGCGGTTCATTGCCTTTAAAACGCGGCTGTTGCCGGATTGAAACGGCAGGTGGATGTGATGGCAGATGTGCCGGCTCTCCGCGATCGTGTCGAAAAGCTCCCGCGTCGCGTCCTTCGGGTGCGAGGTCATAAAGCGCAGGCGGTAATCGCCGTCGATCGCGTCGATCCGGCGCAGCAGCTCTGAGAAATTGATCTTTTCCTCGAGCCCCTTGCCATAGGAATTGACGTTCTGCCCGAGCAGCGTGATCTCCTTGTATCCCTGCTCGATCAGACCGCGGCACTCCTCGACGATCGCGTCGGGATGGCGGCTCTTCTCCCTGCCGCGCACGTAGGGCACGACGCAGTAGGAGCAGAAATTGTCGCAGCCGTACATGACCGTGACCCACGCGCGGGCTGTGCCGTCGCGCCGGACGGGCAGCCCTTCGACGATCTCCTTCGATTCCTCGCCGCGCAGGAACACGCGCTTTGAATCCGTCACCGCCGTAAAGATCATCTCCGGCAGGCGGTGGATCACATGCGTGCCGAACACGATGTTGACGAACGGGAACGTCGTGCGGATGCGCTCCGCCACGTGCGCCTGCTCCATCATGCAGCCGCAGACGGCGATGAGCACCGAGGGATTGCGGCGCTTGACGTTTTTCAGCGCGCCGATGTTGCCGTAGACACGGTCCTCAGCGTGCTCGCGGATCGCACAGGTATTGAAGAGGATGAAATCCGCCTCGTTTTCGTCGTCGGTAAAGGCAAAACCCATTTCAGCGAGCATACCCTTGATTTTTTCGCCGTCCGCCACGTTCTGCTGACAGCCGTAGGTGCGCACAAAAGCCTTCGGTTCCGTACCCATCGCGCGCACCTGCATGATCGCGGCGACATCCGCGGCATACAGCTTCTGCTTTTGCAGCTCCGCCGCGGGCATAACTTCTTTATCTTTCAAACGATACTTCTCCTTATACAAAATCAGACATATATTGTAGGATAGCACAAATTCAAAAAAACCGCAAGGTCTTTGCCTGAAATTTAAAATTTGGACAAGATTTTGTATTTATCCGCCTATCCGTCCGTTTTGAGCGCTGCGGCCGCTTTGAAACTGCATGCAGATGCAAAAGGCGTTCCCTTTTTGCTCGGAGATCGGAAGAGCGTCGTGTAGGGAAAGAGTGTAGATCTCGGTGGTCGCC
>URQJ01000115.1 GCA_900549945.1 uncultured Oscillospiraceae bacterium | reverse complement strand
ATCACCATTCCTTATTTTTTGTGCCGGTCGGCGAAGCCGATTGCCGCTTTGCTCGCCGCGGCAAAGACACAAATCGTGTGTGAAAACGTATTTTTCACACGAAGCCTCTCCTTCCGTTTTGAATTCCGTTTCCTGTGCTTAGTGTACCACGAAAAGGGAGGTTCCTGCAATGTTAAATCTATGTAAAGTTTTGAAAACACATTGACACTGCCGCGCGCTTTTCCTATAATCAAAGTAAAAAGGAAGTAAAACAAAAGGCAAAACAAGCGAGCTTTGTAAAGGAAGACAGAATAATGGGCGTTTCTGCGGCAACCTCCGCGCACGCAACGGAATAAAGCGGCACAGCCCGATCTCACTCGACGAGATCGGGCCGGGCCGTTTTTTTGCGCCCGCAGAACGGAAAAAAGCGCACGCGGCCCCGTGAGCCTGCGCCGCGCGCTCCCCAAAAGCGAAGTGCTGTTTTGCAAAACGGCTCAGAAAACAAGGAAATGGTGATGGAAATGCAAATTTCAGACGTACTCGGACTGCTCGGCGGCCTCGCGCTCTTCCTCTACGGCATGCAGATGATGAGCGCCGGCCTTGAAGCTGCTGCGGGCAACCGCATGAAGCGCATCCTCGAGAGGCTTACCTCGAACCGCATCCTCGGCGTCCTCGTCGGCGCGGGCATCACGGCGGTAATCCAGTCCTCCTCGGCGACGACCGTTATGGTCGTCGGCTTCGTAAACTCCGGCATGATGACGCTCAGGCAGGCCGTTTGGATCATCATGGGCGCCAACATCGGCACCACGGTGACCGGCCTTCTGATCGCGCTCGACGTGGGCGCAATGGCGCCGCTGCTCGCCTTTGTCGGCGTGGCGTTCGTCGTGTTCCTCAAAAAGCCGATTCTGCACCACTGGGGGCAGATCATCGCCGGCCTCGGCGTCTTGTTCCTCGGCATGGGCATGATGAGCGACGCGATGATGCCGCTGCGCGAATCGCAGTTCTTCATCGACCTGATGACGCAGATGTCGAACCCGGTGCTCGGCATCCTCGTCGGCATGGTCTTTACGGCGATCATCCAGTCCTCTTCGGCCTCGGTCGGCATTTTGCAGACGCTCGCGGCCAGCGGGCTGATCGGCCTGCACAGCGCGGCCTTCATCCTCTTCGGCCAGAACATCGGCACCTGCATCACGGCGGTGCTCGCCGCTATCGGCACGAGCCGCAGTGCAAAGCGCACGACGATCATCCACCTGCTTTTCAACGTGATCGGCACGGTCATCTTCACCACGCTGTGCATCCTCACGCCGCTGACCGGCCTGATCGAATCGCTGCTGCCCGCAACGCCTGCCGGCCAGATCGCCGCGCTGCACACAACCTTTAACATCGTGACGACCTTGCTGCTCCTGCCCTTCGGCACGCACCTCGCCAAGATTGCGGAGCGCATCCTGCCCGACCGCGTTTCGGACGACGTCAACCAGCGCCAGCTCCTCTATATCAAGCCGGTGGACAGCACCCATGAGCCGCACCGCATCGGCACCTCGGCCATCGCGCTGACCGGCATCAGCCGCGAGCTCAACCGCATGGCGGAGATCGTGGAAAGCAACGTGCGCGACAGCTTCCTCACCGTGCTGGACGGCACGCCGAAGCGCCTGCCCGCCGTGGAGGATACCGAGGAGACGATCGACTTCCTCAACAAGGAGATCTCGAACTACATCTCCTCCGTCATCGTCTACGAGACGAACGAGCGCGATTCGGCGCGCATCAGCGCGTTCTTCAAGATCTCCGGAAACCTCGAGCGTATCGGCGACCACGCAATGAACATCAGCGAATACACAAAGCTGATGGAGGAAAAGAAGATCGCGTTTTCCGAGGAGACGAAGAACGAGATCCGGCAAATGCAGAGCGTCAGCCAAGAGGCGATGCAGCTGATCTACCCGCTCGAATCCATCACGACGGCGCGGCTTGAGAAAATCGCGCAGATGGAGCAGAAAATCGACGATATGACCGCCGCCATGCGCCAGAGCCAGATTCAGCGCATGCACGCGGGCGCGGATGAATCCGCGGTCATTTACTCCGAGCTGCTCACGGACTTCGAGCGCATCGGCGACCATATCCTCAATATCGGCGAGGCCATGACGCAGATTTCCACACCGGAATACAGCGCTGTTGAAGAATAAACGATAGGGGGCCGGACGCAAAGATGCGTCCGGCCCTTTCCTTTCCCGCTTTCACGCGGGCGTCTCCTTTGCGGGGATTTTCGGCCGCGCGCGCCGCGCTCCCCGCACGGCATGGCCTGAAAATCCGCGTCCGCACTGCAATGCGGCTTGCCCCCGCGCGGCGGATATGCTAAACTGAACACAGGCGGCCGCGCAGACATCCGCCGCGGGCCGTGCCCGCCGTACCCGCCCGGGAGATGCCAAAGAACGCGAGTGCCGCGCCGATTCCCTCTAAAAACGAGCCTGTGCACACAGGCGGCCGCGCAGACACCCACCGCGGGCCGTGCCCGCCATACCCGCTGTCAGCGGCGGGCGGTGTAGCGGCAGAAGCGCATGTCGATGCCTCTAAAGTTTTTTACGCTCTCGTCCGTTTTAACCATGCCGTTTCGGATGGCCACGTTCTGCGCGGCCGTGTTCGTATCCCGAACAATGGAGCAGACCTCGTGTGCGCCGAGTACCTCGAACGCGTATTTTTTGCAGCCTGCCGCGGCCTCTGCCGCGTACCCCTTGTGCCAGTGCCGCCGCTCAAAAAGGTACCCGATTTCGAGCACCTCCTCGTTTTCCCACGGCTGTAGGGTCAGCCCGCACTGGCCGATCATCGCGCCGGTCTCCTTCAGGACGACCGCCCACAGGCCGAAGCCCAGCCGCTCGTAGCGGGCGATGTGCCGGTCCAACCACCCCTGCACCTCGTTGTCCGTAAAAACGCGCTCGTAGGCGAGGCGCATCGCCTCCGCATCCTGCATAATTCTGCACAGGGCTTCATAATCTGCCTGCGTCATCTCGCGCAGGTACAGCCGCTCGGTTTCAAAAACCATATTTTCAGATCCTCCAGTATAATTAATCCGTGCGCGTACCGCACAGGCGCACCGCGTATCCATCGGCATTTACTGCGGCACGATGCGCGGATTTTTCAAAACAGTCCGGCGCGCGCCCTCTGGCGCGGCGTCTCCCTGTATTCTACATCATAAAGAAAGGTGATTTCAATGGATGTCATTTTCACAAGAACCAGCGTGCGCGCCTACACGGCGCAGCCGGTCGAGCCCGAAAAGCTCGAGCTTCTGCTCAGAGCCGGCATGGCGGCGCCCTCGGCATGCAACCAGCAGCCGTGGGAGTTCTACGTCACAGCCGAAAAAACGCGGCTCGAAGCGCTTTCGGGGTGCAGCCCGTACACCGGCTTTGTCAAAAACGCGGCGGCCGCCATCGTGCCCTGCTACCGCAAAAGCGGGCTCATTGCGCCGGATTACGGGGAGATCGACCTGAGCGCCGCGTGCGAAAACATTCTGCTCGAGGCGGAATCGCTCGGCCTCGGCGCCGTTTGGTGCGGCATCGCTCCGGGCCGGGAGCGCATGGAGGCCGTGCGCGCCGCGCTCGGCATCGCAGACAGCCTCGAGCCCTTCGCGATCCTTTCGGTCGGCTACCCGTTAAAGCCCGCAAAGCAGCAGGACCGCTTCGACCCTGCCCGCGTCCACACCGTCAGATAATCTCGTGCGCGTGCTGCGGCCGCGGGTAGGGCCGCGGGTCGTCCGTAACGCCGAGCAGATAGTCGATGCTCGTGCCGTAAAACGCCGCAAGCCGGATCAGAACACCGGAGGGAATATCCCGCCTGCCCATCTCATAGTGGGAGTAACAGACCTGCGTGCAGTTCAGGTAGGCGGCGAGATCCTTTTGCAGGAGATCCCGGTCCTCCCGCAGGTCGCGTATTCTCTTATACATTTTGTTTGCCCGCCCCTTTCCAAAAGCTCTCTTAGAAAAGTATAGGCAAAACAAAATGTTATCTTGACAAATATAACATTTTGTTTTATAGTAAGAAATGGAAACAGAATAACCGGGAATGCCATTGCTTTGGTTTGGGAGATTTGCGGAGAAGGCTTCGTCTTTCCGTCTGTCCTGCGGCCCCGGCCGGTTGTCCTGCCCGCCGGGGCATGCTGTTTCCGCGTAGCGCAGACGGGCTGCATCGCTTCCTCAGAAACGGTGCAGCCCGTCTTTCTTTCTAGTCTGTCTTTTAATGGAGCGGAACCCCGCGGCCGCCCTGCGCCGAATCAGGATTCATCCGGATACAGCCGCCTGTCCTCGATGCGGATCGGCACGCCGTTGACCTCGACGCCGTCGTCCGCGCGGATCAGGATATACTTCGCGCCGTCGATCACGCGCGTTTCGATCAGGCCGCTGCACGCGGGATTGACGCGGATCGTCACGTCCGGCGTTGTGACCTCGAACCGCCGCGTCTCGACAAGGTTGCGCGGGCTGAGCGCCGTGCCCGCGCCGAACTGCGCGTCGTACTGCTCCTCGAAGCGCTGTACATTTTCGCCGGGCACGCCGCAGGCGGTCAGCATCGAGCGCACGGTGGTCTTTGAGATTTGCAGCGGCTCGACCTCCTTGTTGACCTTGTGCTCCTCGATCATCTCCACAAGGCCGCCGTGCACGGACTGCACGACGTCGAAGCTGCACGCCTCTGCGAGCGCATCGCCCAGCACCGTGCCGAACGTCTCCTTCTGCTCCTCGGCCGGCATCGGCGGCGGGCAGCGGAAAACCGCGTCCACAAATTCCGCGTGGCTGTCGGCGGCGTCGCGCGCATAGTACAGCGCGCTGTAAATATCGGCGCTGCGGTCGTTGAAAGCCGGGAACAGAAAGCCGAGCGCCGGCGCGCCGACAAGCCAGTCGATGCCGCGGTTGTGAAACGCATTCTCCGGCACACTGTAACCGAGCACCGGCTTCGTCTCCTTCACCGGGCAGATACTGCACAGCACATAGCTGTACGTCTCGCTGGAGGCGTCGTCCTGCCGCATGCCGTCCTTCGAGCGGTACGGCACGTCGTATGTATCGTACGCGAGCAAAATCAGGTACGTACCCTCCGGCCGGTACGCGCCGATGACCTTTTCGTAAAAGGCGTTGATCGCGTCTTCGTCGTTTAATGCGGAATCGCGCAGCGCCATAAGCAGGCGGTGCTCGTCGCTGTCGACGACCTGCGCCGTGGAAAACGGCATGTCGATCAGGTTCTTCCCCTGCGTGCCCGCGAGCGTGCGCCGCAGCACGGCGAGCAGGTTCTCGCTCTCCTCCTGCGGCAGCAGCGCGAGGGACTGGTCGAACGCGGCGACAATCTCCTGCCGCTCGTTCACGTAGCAGCCGCGCACATGCGTGATGTTGCTCTTATCCGGCCTAAAGCGCCGGCGGATCTCTGAAATTTCCTTTTCGTTCATCGTCGTCTCCCTTTCTTGGTCGGAGCATGCCGCCCGTTCCCGCCCTGTATCCGCGCCGCCTGCGGGGCGCTCCGCCGCGGCAAAATCCCGCAAAAGCTGAGCGGCTTCCCCACTGCCGGCAAAAGCCAAGAAATGAACCGCATCCCGAAAATGCGGTTCATTTCCTTTTATGCTTCTATTTTACCCGCTTTCCGCGGGCCTGTCAACCTTGCGGCCAAATCTTATCGAGGCAGGCTTTGATGCAGGCGACCTTATCGTCATCGGTCGGCAGCGCGGCGAGCTTCGGGCTGAACGGCTCGGCGACGACCGGGCCCGTATAGCCGAGCTTTTGCAGGCCGTCCATCACACAGGCAATGTCGATCCTGCCGGTTTCGCCCGGAAGAGCGCGCGGGGAATCCGGCAGCTCGAGGCGGTCGATCCCGTCCGGCGCGTCGTTCACGTGGACGCTGACGATGCAGCGCTCGTCGGGGATGTGGTCGAAAACATCCCGGTTATTTGCGCCAGTGTACCAGTGGTACGCGTCGAACAGCAGGCCGACGTTCTCGCCGCAGTCCTTTGCGAGGCCGAGCATCTCCTCCGCCGTGTAGATAAAGGTGTATTTCTTGTCTTTGCGGCCGGTGTAGGGGCCGATGAACTCGAGGCCGAGCCGGATGCCGTACTGCGCGAGCACCGCCGCCGCGCGGGAGAGGCGCGCCTTATGCAGCGCGTAGTTTTCCTCCTTCGTCAGCGTATCGCTGCCGGGGAAAATCCAGATGATGCAGCGCATGCAGCCC
>URQJ01000114.1 GCA_900549945.1 uncultured Oscillospiraceae bacterium | reverse complement strand
CGTCGGCGATGCCGCAGCCCACGAGCAGCGCGAGCGCCAGCACGCAGACAGCGGAGAGCGGCACGAGCAGCATGCAGTGCATCCGCAGCTTGCCGCGCAGAACCGTCCGGCCGCTGACGGGCAGCGAGCGTATCACCCAGAGGCTCTTGCCCTCAAGCGATACGGAGGGCGCAGAGATGCACGAGGTCGAAATGCAGAACGCCGACACAAGCACCACAACGCCGGCGATAAACGGGCGGAAGCCGTCGAGCAGGCCGATCATCTCCAGAATTTGACCGCGAAAGACCAGCGCCGCAATCGGCAGCGCGGCGACCAGCACGAGGCCGAGACCAAAATTCGTCAGGTAAACGGCGCTCGTCAGGAACTTGCGCAGCTCCTTGCGGCAAACAGCCTGCACCGGCTGCCGGACGCGCGTGTCGTTTTTGCCGCGCTTTCTGCGCGCCGCACCGCCGCCGTTCCCAGCGGCGACCGTGCGCGCAAAGGAGGCGGCAAGCACCCGGCTCACGAGCGCAAATGCACCCGCGCCGAGCGCGGCCGTGAACAGCGTGTAGAGAAGCGAGCCGCTCATCCCCATGCCGACCGCATAGAGCGGCCACGCCGCGCCCTGCACGGCCGCCGCGATCTGCTCGCCGCTCAGCATGAGCTGTGTCAGCAGATTGTTCGCGTTCGCGTAGAAATAGAAGTAGAGGACCAGAAACAGCACTGTAAAGGCCAGCGAAACGGCCGCCTTGTTCCGCAGGCGGCTCAAAAGCCAGTGCAGCACCCAGCCGAGCGCGCAGCACACGGCCTGCGCGAGCAGAATCAGCGCCGCGGCCGAAAGCACCCAGCCGATAACGAGCTGCGCCGTCACGCCGAAGGCCACGGCGTACACAGCGTAGGCCGGCAGCAGCGCGGCAAGGGAAAACACGCCCGTCAGCACGAGCAGCACCGCCATGCGGCTCATCAGGATATGGAGCGGGCGAATGGGCATCGAAAGCAGCAGCTCGTTGTCCTTGGCGTCATAGAGCTGCGTCTGCGTCATAAACACGCTGCCGAACACGGCGAGCGCGAGCGCCATGATGCCCGCCATCGAAAAGTAAAGCCACGTCAGCCCCATCGAGCAAAACATCGTCATCTGAGACCAGACAAGGACCAAAAGCAGCTCGATGCAGGCAAGGGAAAAGATCAAAAGGCCGAGAATCAGCGCGCCGGACATCCGCTTGCCGCCGCTCTGCCGCATGCGGAAGAGCATGCTTTTGAGCTGAATTTTCATCAGGTTTTTCATTGCGCCTTTTCCTCCTCCAGCTCAAGGAAGATTTCCTCCAGCGAGGAATCGCCGCGCACCTCGTCCATCGCGCCGTAGGCGACCAGCTTGCCGCCCCGGATGATCGCGACCTTGTTGCACAGCTTTTCGGCGACCTCCAGCACGTGTGTGGAGAAGAAGATCGCGCCGCCCGCCGCGCAGTGCTCCGCCATCAGGTTTTTGAGCTGGTGCGCCGCGACCGGGTCGAGCCCGACGAACGGCTCATCCATCAAAATCAGCTTGGGCTTATGGATCAGCGCCGAGATGATCGCGATCTTCTGCTTCATGCCGTGCGAGCACTCGGAGATCGCGCCGCCGAGCGCCTCGGTGATGCCGAGCAGCTCGCCGAGCTCCGCGATGCGCCGCTCGCGGTCGGCCTTTGAAACGCCGTAAACGTCGGCGACAAAATTGAGGTACTCATAACCCGTCAGGAACTCATACATGTCCGGGTTGTCGGGTATGTATGCCATCACGCGCTTGCAGTCGATCGGCCTTTCGCGGATCGACATGCCGTCTACGGTGATCGCGCCGCCGTCCGGCGTGAGCAGGCCGCAGCAGGCCTTGAGCGTCGTCGTCTTTCCCGCGCCGTTGTGGCCGATAAAGGCGCAGATCTCCCCCGCCTCGATGTGGAGGCTGAGGTTGTCGACAGCCGTCTTGCTGCCGTACCGCTTCGTCAGGTTTTGAATGTTCAGCATTCTGTTTTCTCCTTTTTCTCTACAGATAAATTCGCGGCCATCTGCCGTTTATGCGGCGAACCGCACTACAAATATACGCGCGCCAAGGGTCTTTGTCAATATTTCTGCACAAAAAAAACGCCCTTACACGCCGCCGGTCCGGCGCACAGTGTGTGCGGCAGACAAGCAGCCCGCAGGGGCGGCTGATTCAGTTTTCCGCCTTCAGGCGACGGCGGCGGCCGTAGACGATCTGATCCGCCACGACGAGCAGCGCGCCGAGAATGACGACGATGTAATACGTGAAGAAGCGCCAGACGAGCACCGCGGTGTACAGCACGTCGCCGGAGGCAAAATACGAGCTGAAGAACATCGAGAAGCCGAGCTCCTGCGCGCCGGAGGCGCCGGGCAGCGGCACAAAGCAGACCGAGGCCTGCAGCATCGTCTGCATGCAGAGCAGCTCGAGATACGGCAGATCGTAGGAGAACGCGCGGAACACGACATAGAGCACGCTCATCTGCAAAATGACCTGCGGAATCGAGAGCAGGACCGCATACACATAGTAGCGCTTCTTGTGCCTGAATTTCTCCGTGTAGGAGGCGAAATCATTCTCGAAGCCGCGCACCTTTTCGATGTACTGCGCGCGCTTTTTGAGAAAGCGGCACCGCTCGAGCAGCCAGACAATGCCCCGCATCACCCCGTGCAGCACCGGCGCGCAGAACAGCAGCGGGATCGCGACGATCCAAAGCCCGTTGACCGCGATGCCGACGAGGATGATCGGGATGAGCTGCGGGCTTTCCGCCTTGAGCTGCGGGTACATGTAGATCAGCGAGGCCACCGTGCAGAGCACGAACGAGAGCTGATAGGCGAAGAATTTGACGAACAGCACCGCCGTGGAATTGCCGGCCGGAACCTTATCGCGCAGCAGGTAGACGACCTGCATCGGCTGGCCGCCCGTGGAGCTCGGCGTGATATAGGAATAGTAGATGCCGATCAGGCCGATTTTCAGCGTCGTCCAAAAGCCGACGCGCTCCCCTTGGCACCACAGCAGCAGGCGGATGATCTCGCCCTCTATGACGAGGAACACGCCGGTCATCAGCACCGCGAGCACGATGAACCCGAGCGAAAGCCCTGCCAGCACGGCGGGCATGCTTCGGAATTCCCGGTTGACAAGGCCGAACACAAGCAGGATGACGACGGTCAGCGCCACGTACAAAAGTCCCCACGGGATCTTCTTTTTTTCCTTCATTATGAATCTCCTTTGAAGCATTTTGGCACGCTATGTAGTATAGCACATGCGCGGCCCCTCTGGCAAGCCGGGATTGCAGGAATTCATAAAGATGAAAGAAACGGCGCGCTTTCCCCGCAAAAAGCGCGCCGCTCAGGCAATTTTTTCAGGGCGTCACGCGCCGCAGCGGTCCCAGATCAGCTTGAGGCCGTCGAGCAGCAGCGTGTCGCTGAGGCGGATCTCGCGCCGGCACTGCGCAACGACCATGCCGGCCAGCCCGCCGGTGGCGATCACCGCGCATTTTTCGCCGAGCTCCTCCTCGATGCGGTCGCAAAGGCCGTCGAGCATGCAGGCCGTACCGAACACCATGCCGGACTGGATGCACTCCATCGTGTTGCGCCCGAGCACCTGCGGCGGCGCCTGTAAGCCCACGGCGGAGAGCTGCGCCGCGCGGCTCGTCAAAGCGTCGAGCGATGTGCCGACGCCCGGAATGATGACGACGCCGCAGACTTCGCCCTCGGCGTTCAGGCCGGTCAGCGTTGTGGCCGTGCCCATATCGATCACGATGCACGGGCCGCTGTACAGCGCCTTTGCCGCAACCGCGCCGACGATCAGATCCGCGCCGAGTGTGTTGGGCATGTCCCGGCGCACCTTGAGGTCCGGCACCGTCTCCGCGCTGACGATGAACGGCTCCACATTGCGCACGCGCCGCACCGCCCGCGTGAGCGGGGCCGTCAGCCCCGGCACGACGGAGCTCATAATCACGCCCGTGATTTCCTCCGGCTCCACGCCGTAGAGCTTCAAAATCGCAAGCAGGTCCGCCGCATACTGGTCCTCCATGCGCGGCGGGTTCGTCGCCATGCGCGAGACAAACCGCAGTGTGTCGCCTGCGTACACCCCGAGCGTGATATTCGTGTTTCCGACGTCCAATGTGAGCAGCATACCGTTTCCTCCGCACTGTTTTGATGAAATCAGTATACCACATTTTCCCGCACGCGTACAGAAAAAAATCTCAGCCGAACAGCCGGATGGAAATGATCGAGAGCACCACCGCCATGCAGTCGCCGCAGAGCGCCGCCGGAATCGTGTATCGCGTCGAGCGCAGGCCGCGGCCGCCGAAGTAGACCGCCGCCGCATAAAACGTCGTCTCCGTCGAGGAGGCGAGGATCGCCGCGAGCCGCGCCGTCTCGCTGTCCGCACCGAAGCGGCCGTAAAGCGCCGTGACATAGGAAACGGAGCCGCTGCCGGAAAACGGGCGCAGCAGGGCGAGCGGGACGATCTCCGGATCGAGGCCGATCCATTCCGTCAGCGGACGCAGCGCGCCGGCCAGCAGCTCCAGCACGCCCGAAGCGCGCAGCATCGAGATCGCCGCGATCAGCCCCACGAGCGTCGGCAGCAGCTTCACGGCGGTTTTCAGCCCCTGCGCCGCGCCCTCGATGAAGAGGTCGAACACCGGCAGTCCCTTTATGTACCCGACGGCGACGATCCCCGCGATCACCGCGCAGACCGCCGCCGCGCCGATTTGCGCCACAGCCACTCCCCCCTTTCCGCACAAAAACCGGCCTGCGCCGGCTTTTTTCAATATTATTTCTTTTGCAGCCGCTCGAACAGCTTGCAGACGAAGATGCAGGTCAAGAGGCTGCCGATCGATACGAACCAGATGTGCACCATGATGTCGTACGGGTTTGCACTGCCGAACGACGCGCGCAGCGTGACGACCGAGGACGGGATCAGCTGGAACGCCGCCGTGTTCATCACGACGAACAGCACCATGCCGCGCGTCGGCGTATCGCCGCCCGAAAGGCGCTGCATCTCATCCATCGCGGCGAGGCCGAGCGGCGTCGCCGCGTTCCCCATGCCGAGCATGTTCGCCGCGATGTTCATCGAGATCTTCTCGCCGACCGCCCTGTGCGCGGCATACTCCGGGAACAGGCGGCAGATCAGCGGGGAAAGACAGTGCGAGAGCTTTTCCGTGAGCCCCGCGTGCGACGCGATGTTCATCAGCCCGAGCCAAAGGCACATCGCTCCCGTGAGCAGCAGCGCAGTCTCCACGGCGCTCTGCGCGCCGTCCGCCGCGGCCTTCGAAAGCGCAGTGAGATTCCCCGTCACCGCCGCGCCGAGAACGGCCAGTAGGATGAGAACCGCCCAGATGGAATTCAGCATACCGATGCCCCGCCTGCCTTTTCTCCGGGATTTCCGGCATAAATACGCCGTTGTGCGGACTATATTTTTCGCACTTTGCATTGATTTTGCCGCCCGGATGGATTATGATAGATATATATCCAATTGGAAAGGAAGTTATGTATGTTTGGTGAGAAGATTCTCGATTACTGGGACGATATACTGCGCGATTTGAAGGAGATCATCGCGGTGCCCTCCGTCGCGGTGCCGCAGGCAGGGCCGTACCCGTTCGGCAAGGACGCCGCTGCCGCCGTCGACAAGGCGATGGAGCTCTGCGCGCGCTACGATCTGACCGCGAAGAACTGCGATTACTACGCGATGCACGCCGAGCTCGGCGAGGGCGAGGAGAACGCCGTCGTCATGGCGCATCTCGACGTGGTGCCCGCCGGCGAGGGCTGGGATAGCGACCCGTTTGACATGACGATCCGAGGCGGCTACGCCTACGGCCGCGGCGTGTCCGACAACAAGGGTCCGGCGATCGTCGCGCTGCACTGCCTGCGCGCTTTGCGCGATGCGGGCGTCGTCGGCAAGCGCAAGCTGCGCGTCGTGCTCGGCTCCGCCGAGGAGATCGGCATGCAGGACATGGCCCACTACTTCTCGAAGGAGCAGATGCCCACGATGGGCTTCACGCCCGACGCCGGCTACGGCCTGTGCCACTGCGAGAAGGGCCTCTTCCGCTTCGCCGTGACCGGCCCGGTCGGCGAAAAAATCCGCAGCTTTAAAGCCGGCACCGTCGTCAACGCCGTTCCGTACAAGGCGGAGGCCGACGTTGTCTGCAATGACGCGGAATACAGCCGCCTTTCCGAGGCGGCCGCAGCCGGTGC
>URQJ01000113.1 GCA_900549945.1 uncultured Oscillospiraceae bacterium | reverse complement strand
GCCGCCATACAGGCCACGAAGTAACCGGTGAAGGTATCTCCGGCGGCGGTGGTGTCCACCGTCCCCACCTGATAGATGCCCTGCCGCAGACGGCGCTGGCCATTGTCATATACGCAGCCGTGGCTGCCCAGCGTCAGCAGCAGCCGGCACCGGGGCCACCTCTGCCGCAGGGTGTTCAGGATGCCCTCCTCGTCGTCGCAGCCCGCCAGAGCGGCTCCCTCGATCTCGTTGAAGATCAGCAGCCATGCCTCCCCCAGCGGCAGCCGGGAGATGGACTTGTCGATGGGCGAGGGATTGAACACGATCCGCAGCCCCCGCCGGGCGGCCTGCGTCATGAGATGATCCAGACCGTTGATCTCATTTTGCAGGATGAGATAGTCCCCTGCCTGAAAGCGCGCCAGCACCCGGTCGATCTCCGCGTGGGTGATCTCCTGATTGCAGCCGCCGAAGAGCAGGATGCAGTTCTGCCCGGAGGGGTCCACCTGAATGACGGCATGGCCGCTGGGGCCGTCGCCTACGGTCACAAAGTCCGTGTCCACCCCGCTCTCCCGCAGGATATCCGTCAGAACGGTGCCGTTTCCGCCGATCTTTCCGGCGTGGCTGACCGTTCCCCCGGCCCGTGCGGCGGCGATGGACTGGTTCAGCCCCTTGCCGCCGGGAAAGACCTCAAGGCCGCGGCTGGCCTCGGTCTCGCCGCCGCGCACGGTGTGCGCTACCGCATAGACGTAATCGATATTGAGAGAGCCGAAGTTCAGAATCTTTTTCATGGTGCCCTTCCTTTCCGTGCGGCGATTATAGCATAAGCATAGCACGTTCGTGCCGCGCCGTCAAGAAAAGCAGGACAAAAGAGCCCCTGCAATTCCAGTTGATTTCAGCGGATTTTACAAGGCGCGGGGGATTCACAAAACGGCTGGAAAGTGGTATACTATTACGGTTAGCGGGCAATCGGCCCGAGAGCGCGCCGCGCCGCATTTCCCGCGGCCGGCCGAACGGATGAAGGATGAAAAACGAAACAGGAAAAGGAATGGTTACGTATGGGCAAAAGAGAAAATCTCCGGAACGTCGCGATCATCGCGCACGTCGACCACGGCAAAACGACGCTGGTCGACCAGCTTCTGCGCCAGAGCGGCATTTTCCGCAGCAACGAGAACGTGGCCGAGCGCGTCATGGATTCAAACGACCTCGAGCGCGAGCGCGGCATCACCATTCTCTCGAAGAATACAGCCGTCATGTACAACGGTGTGAAGATCAATATTGTCGATACCCCCGGCCACGCCGATTTCGGCGGCGAGGTGGAGCGCATTCTGATGATGGTCGACGGCGTTCTGCTGCTGGTCGACGCGTTTGAGGGCTGCATGCCGCAGACGCGCTTCGTGCTGAAAAAGGCGCTCGGCCTCGGCAAGAAGCCGGTCGTCGTCGTCAACAAGGTCGACCGCCCGGGCGCCCGCCCGCTGGAGGTCATCGACGAGGTGCTCGACCTCTTCATCGAGCTCGGCGCCGACGAGGAGCAGCTCGAGTTCCCGGTCGTCTACGCCTCCGCGCGCGACGGCTACGCGATGAACGACCCCGCGGAGCAGGGCACGGACATGAAGCCCCTCTTTGAGGCGATCGTCAACGAGGTGCCGGCGCCCGAGGGCGACCTCGAGGGCCCGACGCAGGTTTTGTTCTCGAACGTCGACTACGACGAGTATGTGGGCCGCATCGGCATCGGCCGCGTGGAGCGCGGCACCGTGAAGGTCGGCCAGACCGTCACGATCTGCAGCAGCACGAGCGATGAAAAGCGCAACGCGCGCGTCACGAAGCTCTACCAGTTCGAGGGCCTCAAGCGCGTCGATGCGGAGAGCGCGGCGCTCGGCGACATCGTCGCGGTTTCCGGCATGGCCGACCTCAACATCGGCGAGACGGCCTGCGACCCCGAGCATGTGGAAGCGCTGCCGTTCGTAAAGATCGACGAGCCGACGGTTTCGATGCTGTTCATGGTCAACAACTCGCCCTTTGCGGGCCGCGAGGGCAAGTACGTCACCTCCCGCAACATCCGCGACCGCCTCTTCAAAGAGGTTGAGACGAACGTCGCAATGCGTGTGGAGGAAACGGAGTCGGCCGATACCTTCAAGGTATCCGGCCGCGGCGAGCTGCACCTCTCGATCCTGATCGAGCAGATGCGCCGCCAGAACTACGAATTTCAGGTTTCCCGCCCGAACGTGATCTACAAGGAGATCGACGGCAGAAAGTATGAGCCGATCGAGCTTCTGATGATCGAGGTGCCGGACAGCTACGTCGGCGCGGTCATGGAGAAGCTCGGCACGCGCAAGGCAGAGCTCGTCAACATGGGCGCGCGCGACAGCGGCACGACGCACCTCGAGTTCAAGATTCCGGCGCGCGGCATCATGGGCTACCGCTCGGAGTTTTTGACGGACACGAACGGCAACGGCATTATGAACCACGTGTTCGACGGCTACGAGCCGTATAAGGGCGACATCCAGCAGCGCAGCACGGGCTCGATCGTCGTGCACGAGACCGGCGAATCCACGGCGTACGGCCTGTTTTACGCGCAGGACCGCGGCCGCCTCTTTATCGGGCCGGGCGTGCCGGTATATGAGGGCATGATCGTCGGCAGCAACCCGAAGGGCGACGACATCGTGATCAACGTCTGCAAGAAGAAGCACGCGACGAACACCCGCGCTTCCGGCTCTGACGACGCGCTGAAGCTGACGCCGCACACGGTGCTCTCGCTCGAGCAGTCGCTCGAATTCATCGCGGACGACGAGCTCGTCGAGATCACCCCGGAGAGCATCCGCATGCGCAAGGTCGTTCTTTCGAAGGAGCTGCGCATGAAGCAGGCCGCCAAAAAGAAATAAGGCGGGCACGGCCCGCGGCGGGTGTCCGCGGGATCGCTTGTGTGCACAAGCTCGTTTTCCAAGGAAATCGGCGCGGGGGGCGCGTCCTTCGGGCGCTTCCGGCGGGCACGGCAGCCGCGCTTTGCATATCATTTTCGAATTATCAACCGATTGTTTTAAAGAAAGCACAGGCCAGATGAATATAGTTGTTTTGGATTTGGAGTGGAACGGCGCCTACAGCCGCAAGCTCCGCGGATTTATCAATGAGATCATCGAGTTCGGCGCGGTCAAGCTCGATAAAAAAATGAATATTACCGACCGGTTCTCGTGCTTTGTGAAGCCGCAGGTCACAAAAAAGATCAGCACGGTCATTTCGGACCTGACGAGCATCACGGACGACAATCTTTCCGACGCGATGCCTTTTATGCAGGTGGTCAGCCGCTTCCGCAAATGGGCGGGTGACTGCGTGATCGCGACCTGGGGCACCTCGGATATTTTGGCGCTGATCGAGAACTGCCGCTACTTCGGCGGTTCAGCGACGGTGCCGTTTCTCGCGCGCTACGCCGACATGCAGGTGTACTGCGAGCAGATGCTCGGGCTGGACGGCAAGGAGCAGCTCGGCCTTTCAAAGGCGGCAGAGCTTTCCGGCGTCGATGACGGCGCGCTCGACCACCACCGCGCGCTCGACGACAGCGTGCTCTCCGCGCTGATCCTGAAAAAGCTCTACACGCGCGAGAGCTTCCGCCCGCACGTGCAGGACTGCACGGACCCGGAGTTTTACCGCCGGATCACATTTAAGACGAGCTATATCTGCGACCCGGAGAGCCCGCTCATCGAGCGGCAGCACCTGCGCTTCACCTGCGAGAAGTGCGGCGGCGAGACGAAGCGCCGCGGCAAGTGGAGTGTGAAGAACAAGGGCCTGCGCGCGGTCTTCCGGTGCACGCGCTGCGGCTATGAATTCTGCGGGCAGGTGCGCGTGAAGCAGAAATACGAGGGGATCACGGTCGCGAGAAAGACGATCCCCCTGCCGAAGATCGAGAAGCCGAGAAAGGCGGAGCCGATGCAGATCGAAAATATGCAGCTTAAAATCGAGGCGGGCGTCGGCCTGCTCGCGTTCGGCGCATGGGAGAGCCTGCCGGTCGTCCACGCGTTTTCGACGCGCATCGGCGGCGTGAGCCGGAATGAATTTGCGGCGATGAACCTAGGTTTCGGCCGCGGCGACAGCGACGAGAACGTCGCGGAGAATTTCCGGCGCATTGCGGCGGCGCTCCGGATTCCGGCGGAGCGCATCACGGCGGGCGCGCAGGACCACCACACGGTCGTGCGCCGTGTCACGATGGAAAATGCCGGCACCGGCATCTGGAAACCGAAGGATATGGAGAGCGTGGACGGCCTTGTGACCGACACGCCGGGGCTGCCGCTGCTCGTCTACTGCGCCGACTGTGTGCCGCTCTACTTCTACGACCCGAAGCGCCGCGCGATCGGCCTCTCGCACGCCGGCTGGCGCGGCACGGTGAACGGCATGGCAAAGGCGACAATCGAGAAGATGCAGGCCGAGTTCGGCACCGACCCCGCCGACCTGCTCGCGGCGGTCGGCCCGTCTATCTCGAAGCGCAGCTTTGAGGTCGACGAACCCTGCGCGGCGGAATTCCTCGCGCTGCCCGAGAGCGATGCGTTTGTCACCGACGACGGGAACGGCAAGTTCCACGTCGACCTCTGGGAATGCAACCGGCGGTATATGCTCGCCTGCGGCATGCGCCCGGAGCGCATCACGGTCGGCGGCGTGTGCACGATGGAGAACAGCGACCTCGTCTTTTCCCACCGCGTCACGCGCGGCAAGCGCGGCTCGAACGCCGCGTTCCTGATGCTTGGGGAGGTCGCCGAATGACGGGTTGTGCGCTCTGCCCGCGCCGCTGCGGTGCGAACCGCGCCGTGTCGCGCGGCTACTGCGGCAGCGGGGAAAAGCTGCGCATCGCCCGCGCGGCGCTCCACTTTTGGGAGGAGCCGCCGGTCAGCGGTACGCGGGGCAGCGGCGCCATTTTCTTCACGGGCTGCTCCCTGCGCTGCGTGTTCTGCCAGAACAGTACGATCTCGGCGGAAAATGCGCACGGGCGCGATTTTGACACGGCGGAGTTCATCGCGCTGATGCAGTCGCTCGAAAGCGAGGGCGCCCACAACATCAATCTCGTCACGCCGACGCATTTTGCGGGGCAGATCGCCGCGGCGCTGCGGCAGTATAAGCCGCGCGTGCCGGTCGTCTACAACTGCGGCGGCTACGAATCGGCGGAGACGCTGCGCAGCCTCGAGGGGCTCGTCGATGTCTACCTGCCCGACTTCAAATATGCGGACGACGCGCTCGCCGTTCGCCTTTCAAACGCCCCGGACTACCGGGAGACGGCGCGCCGCGCGCTGCTGGAGATGGTGCGCCAGACCGGCGAAAACGTGTACGACGGCGACGGCCTGCTGCAAAGGGGCGTCGTCGTGCGGCACCTGATTCTGCCGGCGCATACGCGCAATTCCCTCGCGGTGCTCGACCTGCTCGCGGCGGAGTTCCCCGCCGTGCCGGTCAGCCTGATGGCGCAGTACGTGCCGATGGGCCGCGTGCCGGAGGAGGCGCAGTTTGCGGACGTCAACCGCCGCGTGACCGCGCGCGAGTACCGCAAGGTGCTCGACCACATGATGGCGCTCGGGCTCGACGGCTTCTGTCAGGAGCGCAGCGCCGCCAAAGCTCGGTATGTGCCGGATTTCACGCAGTTCGATGAGCCCTGCGAGGAGGAAGCATGATGCGGATACAACTGGTTTCACCGATGGAGACGGTCTTTCGGCCGGAGAGCTTCGCGCCGTACACGTCGTGCAGCGCGCTGCGGGGGGAGGAAACGGCGTTTCAGGCCGTTTTGACCGGGCAGGAGGCGTGCCGCCCCGTGCTGCGGACGGACGCGCCGGTGCATGCGGAGATCTTTCGCATCGGCTTCGTGCCGTGCGCGCTCGCGGCGTACCCCGACCGGCACGACGCGGACTACCTGACGACGGAGCCGGGGCTGTTCCCCGACGTGCTGTACCCGCTCGAGGGCGATGCGGTGCAGGTCAACGGCTTTGAGACGCTCTGGATCAGCCTGCGCGTGGACGGCGACGCGCCCGGCGGCACGTATGCGGTTGAGCTCGAGGCAGGCGGGCAGCGCGCGGTTTTCCGCCTCACGGTGATCCCCGCCGCTTTGCCGGCGCAGCGCCTCTGCTTTACGCAGTGGTTCCATGCGGACTGCATCGCCTCGCTGCACAAGGTCGAAATCTACTCGCCGGCGCACTGGGCGCTGATCGAAAAATATATGCGTGCGGCGGCGTGCCACGGCGTCAACGTGCTGCTGACGCCGGTGCTCACGCC
>URQJ01000112.1 GCA_900549945.1 uncultured Oscillospiraceae bacterium | reverse complement strand
ACATCTACGACGTGTTCGAGCACACGCTGCACGCGCTTGAGGCCGCGCCGCCCGACGAAACCGTGCGGCTCGCGGTGCTCCTGCACGACACCGGCAAGGGTCCCTGCCGCACAACCGGCGCAGACGGCTTCGACCACTTTTACGGCCACCCGGCCAAAAGCGCCGAGATCGCCCGCAGCGCGCTGCACACGCTGCACTGCGATAACCGCACGCTGCGCGAGGTCGTCACGCTCGTCGAGCTGCACGACCTCCATTTCCCGATGCGCCCGGTCAAGCTCCGCCGGCTGATCGCATCGCTCGGCTTCCCCCTATTCTACAAGCTGCTCGACATCGCCCGCGCGGACAGCGCCGCCCACGCGCCGGAATTCGTCGCGCCGCGCCTTTCGGCGCTTTGGGAGGCGGAAGCACAGGCGCGCCGCCTCGAGGCCGAGGGCTTCTGCCGCACCCTAAAGCAGCTTCAAGTGAACGGCGACGACCTCGCCGCGCGCGGCCTGCACGGCCGTGAAATCGGGGAAATGCTGAACGGCCTGCTGCGCGATGTGGTCGACGGCAGCCTCAAAAACGACCGCGGTGCGCTGCTGCGCCGCGTGGAAAAATACATGGAACGCAAAAAGGGCGCGCCGCGCGCACCCGGAAAGGACGAACAATGATTTTATCCGATAAAACGATCCGCCGCATGCTCCTCGACCGCACGCTGACGATCGAGCCGGTCGAGGCCAGCCAAATCCAACCCGCCAGCGTCGACATCCGCCTCGGCAGCACGTTCAGCATCGTCGAGGATTCCTCGTCCGGCATCATCGCGATGGACCGCGAGATCGCCTATAAGACGATTGAAACGGAGCGCTACCTGCTTCTGCCCGACCAATTCGTGCTCGCCACCACGATGGAATATTTCGCCCTGCCGGACGATCTCACGGCGTTTGTGGAGGGCCGCAGCTCGCTCGGCCGCATGGGGCTTTTCATCCAGAACGCCGGTTGGGTGGACCCGGGCTTTGAGGGGGAGATCACGCTCGAGCTGTTTAACGCGAACCGCTGCGCGATCGAGCTCACCGCCGGGCGGCGCGTCGGCCAGCTCGTCTTCGCGCAGATGGACGCCGCCGCGGAAAAGCCGTACCGCGGCAAATATCAGGGCCAGCGCGGCGCGACCGGCTCGCGCGTTTTTCTCGACACAGAGCTGCACAACACCTGACATATACCGGCCTCTCATTTTATACCGCTGGACGGAACGCTTGAATGCAAGGCATTTGGAAAGGAAAATTTCTATGTACATATTGGAAACCGAGCGGCTGCGGCTGCGCCGGATGACACGGGACGACTTCCCCGCCCTGTGCCGGATTTTGCAGGACGCGGACGTGATGTACGCCTACGGGCACGCCTTCAGCAGCGCGGAGGTGCAGGAATGGCTCGACCGGCAGCTCGGCCGCTACGCGCAGTACGGCTTCGGGCTCTGGGCGGTCGAGCTGAAAGCGACCGGCGAAATGATCGGCCAATGCGGCCTGACGATGCAGGACATCGAGGGGCGCGAGGCGCTCGAAATCGGCTATCTCTTTGAAAAGGCGCACTGGCACCGCGGCTATGCGACCGAGGCGGCCGCCGCGTGCAAAATATACGCATTCGAGGTGCTGCACGCCGAAAGCGTGTGCTCGATCATCCGCGATACAAACACCGCCTCGCAGAATGTCGCAAAGCGCAACGGCATGCGGGAGACCGAGCGCTTCACGAAGCATTACTACCACACGGATATGCCCCACATCGTTTTCACGGCGTACAACCCCGGGAAATGATCAGCTCCAAAGGCTGTAGACCTGAATTGTCCCGGCGAAATTGACCGCCGCGCCGAGGGCAAACAGCGGAACGCACACATTCCCAAAGCGCGGGCCCTTCGGCTTCCAGAGCACCAGCCCGCAGAAGATCCACGGCATCACGTCGAGCAGATAGCGGTCGCCGAACTGCCAGCCGCCGAGCGTGCGGTGGCAGCAGAGCACAAAGATATACGCCAGCACGAGCGGCGGGAGCATCCACAGCAGAAGCGGGTGCTCCCGCCGCTTTTTCCTTACAGCCCAGCCCCACGCCGCGGCAGCCACAGGCAGCAGCGGGTTCACAAGCCAGAATGCCATGCCGTTGGTCAGCGGGAAATCGAGCGGCTGCGTGTCGCCCTGCCAACGCGGCAGCCGGAGCAGGTTTGCGGCGTTTTCCCAGAAATACGACAGGCTGAACTGCCCCTGCGGCGCCCGCACAAATTCCGGCAGATAATTGTGCCCGAACTCAAACGCATCGCCGAAGCGCAGGAAGTTCAAAAGCAGGTAGGAGGCCGCAAGCACAGCCGGCCCGGCGCACCAGTACAGCTTTTTCCGCAGAAGCGTCCCCAGCCCGGGCGCCGGATTTTCCGCACGCCATGCGCGCCAGAGCAGCGCGAGCAGAACCGGCAGAAACAGGATCACCATCGGCCGGCAGCCGACCGCACAGGCCCAAAGGGTCAGCGCGCGTCCGCCGGCGCAGCGCAGCGCGTAGGTCAGCGCCATCAAAGACAGCGTGAAGCACATCGACTGCGCGAGAAACCACACGTAGCCGTTGACCGCAATGTAGGCGTAGCCCGTGCCGAGAAACAAAAACAGCACCCAAAACAGCGCGCCGCGCTCCCCGCCCGCCTCGCGGTACAGCGCCGCCGCATACCAAACGGCAAGCGCCGCTGTGAAAAGCGCGATCAGATGGTCCGGCGTATCCGCCCCGCAGAAAACGGCAAACGGCAGCAGCACATACGACGGGAACGGCGGGAAGCTCGCAAAGTATTTTCCATCGTACACCGCGAGCTCCAGCCACGGGTAATCCTGCCCGAGATCGAGCCGCCCGTGCAGCCATGCGTCCGCCTGCAGGGCATACGTGTTGTAGTCGTTCGCACGCCACGGCCACTGTCCGGTGAACATCATCAGGACAAGGAACACCGCCGCTGCCGCAGAAAGCGCGGTGAGCGCCGCGCCGTTCTTTTTCAAAAATCCAAGCATGCTTCCGACTCCTCTTTGTTTTGTATATCCTTAAATTGATACCACACTCCAAGGGAAAAGACAATAGAGATCCCGTAAATTTTGCATTATTTTTTCAACAATATCCCCTTTAATTTCATGACAAACCGCAGATTTCTTGCAATTCCCCATTTTATTCTACAAGATAATGGATACCTGCGCCGGCAATCAAAGCACCGAGTAGCGGACCGACAAAGGAAATCATCATTTCCTTTTCCTCCATTTTAACAGCAGAGCTGAATTTATAATGACAAGCACTGAGCCTGCATTGTGAACAAGCGCACCGACAACAGGATTTAAAATCCCCGTCATAGCAAGCACGATTGCAAGAAAGTTAAGTCCCATCGAAAAACTCAAGTTAATCTTTATCGCAGTCATCATTCGCTTGGAAAGCGATATTAAGTGCGGAAGCTCCTTTACTTCGTCATCCACCAATACAATATCCGCTGCGTCTACTGCAATATCGCTCCCAATCCCGCCCATTGCAATACCAACCGCTGCTTTTTTCAAGGCGGGAGCGTCATTGATACCATCGCCAATCATACAAACAGGCTGTTCGTCCTCTTGGTATTTTTCAATCAGCTTCAGCTTATCTTCAGGCAAACAGTTGGCGTACACCTCATTTATGTTAAGCTGCTTTGCAATGCTGTTTGCGGAATTCTCATTGTCCCCTGTCAAGAGTACGGGCTGAACGCCGCAGCTTTGCAAGGCGTTCAGCATTGCGCCGCTTTCTTTTCGAATT
Source organism: uncultured Oscillospiraceae bacterium (assembly GCA_900549945.1). GTDB lineage: Bacteria > Bacillota > Clostridia > Oscillospirales > Acutalibacteraceae > Hominenteromicrobium. Next base: position 2,510 of record URQJ01000112.1, on the reverse strand, counting down.
GTATCCGATAATATAAGATACCCGACAACCTCGTTTTCTGCGGCTATGTAGGTTACTGTGCTGCCGCTGTTCAAAAAGCCTTGAATTTCAGGATTTGTTTTACAAACTATTTTGTTCTCGCTTATCATATCTATATTGCCCGCAAGAATACGCTTTCCATCTACAACAGCGCATACGCCCCGCCCGAGCTGCATTTCAAAATCTGTCGCATTTGAAATGGGGGTATCTGTGTGCTGTTTGTAACAATTCACAATCGCCTTTCCAAGCGGATGTTCTGAAAACTGCTCCGCAGCAGCGGCAAGAGAATAAATGTCCTGTTCCGTATAATTGTCCGAAAGAGATTTGGCCGCAACGACTTTCGGCGTTCCGTAAGTCAGCGTTCCTGTTTTATCAAAAGTGATTTTTAAAACCTTTGACAGCCGTTCCAAAGCGTCTCCCTCACGCACAAGGAAGCTGTGCTTCGCAGCGTTGCCAATTGCCGCCATAATCGCGGTAGGCGTTGCAAGCACCAAAGCGCAGGGGCAGAACACAACAAGAATTGTAACCGCACGGATAATCTCTCCCGTTATCGCCCAAGTCAGAGCAGCGGCAGTCAGAGCGATTACCACAATCCAAGTTGCCCATCTGTCCGCCATACCGACAATCTTTGCTTTACCTGCATCCGCCGACTGCACAAGGCTAATCATTCGCTGAATAGAGCTGTCCTCGCCAACCTTTGTTGCCCTCATTTCAAAAGTGCCAAATCGGTTTACTGTTCCGCTCGATACCTCATCGCCAACCGTTTTATCGACAGGGATAGGCTCGCCCGTCATAACCGCTTGGTCAATCGAAGTTTGTCCCGAAGTGATAACACCGTCAACAGCAATTCCCTCGCCCGGAAGAACACGGAGAATATCTCCGATTTTCACCTCGCTTGCAGGAATAACCGACTCTGCGCCGCCCGAAACAACTCTTGCTGTCTGTGGCGTCAGCTTTACTAATTTTTCAATGCCCGCTCTTGCTTTTGCTACGGTTAAATCTTCAAGCAGAGCGCCGATCTGCATAATAAAGGCAACCTCGCCCGCCGCAAAATCCTCGCCAATACAGACAGAAGCAATCAGCGCAAGCGATACCAGCACATCCGCTTTAATATCAAACGCCGTGACGAGTCCGACAATCGCTTCTAAAATAATCGGTACACCACACAGAATGATTGAAACCCAAGCAATATTGAAAGGCAGAAAATCCAATATGCCTGTCAGACTGAAAAGCAGGGCAGCGCCCGAAATAGTAAGGAGTGTTATATCTTTTTTTGTGCCGCCGAGTTCAAGCAGGTGTTCAATTTTTCCCATAAATGATTTCATCAAAGCCCTCCGTTATATACCTTATGGGGTATAGGTACAGAATACCATAGGGGGTATTGGTTTGTCAAGGCGGTAAAAGAGAAAAGCAGTCTATTTCGACTGCTTTTCGGCTAAAACTCATTATCCCATATTGGCGAAACGCTCTACCGCTTTCGTAAAATCCTCAATCGTTTTGTCTGCGTCTCCGTGCTCTATCCCGTCTTTTACACAATGCTTAATGTGTCCTTCAAGCACTACCTGTCCGCATTTATGCAATGCGGATTTAGCGGCATTAAGCTGGGATAGAATATCTTCACAGGGAACATCCTCATCCACCATTCTGTCAATCGCCTGAACTTGTCCAATTATTTTTTTTAATCTGCGGTGCAGATTTTCAGCATCCATACATTGTTTCATTTTCAACGCTCCTATACTGTTGGGGGTATGTGTATATTGTACTGTTTTTTTCCGGAAAGTCAAGACCTACCGCTTTGACATGAAGATTAGGGGACGGTATTTTGCCAATGCCGTCCCTTAGTCCCTCTATAAGAAAATATCAATTCAGCATTTTATTCCAAAAAAGGCAAACGCCGTCCTCCTGCTTTCAGGAGCGGCGGCGCTTGCCTTTTTATGCCCGGCCTCTATGTAGAAAGGCCGAAGCTGATGCCGATCGCTTCATTGACGCGCTGCATGGCGTCGTCGTCGAGCTTGCCCATCTTTTCCTTAAGTCGGTGCTTATCGATGGTTCTGACCTGCTCGAGCAGCACAATGGAATCCTTTTGCAGGCCGGTGCGGTCTGCATGCAAGGCAATGTGCGTCGGCAGGTTCGTCTTATCCCGCTGGCTTGTGATCGCCGCGGCGATCACCGTCGGGCTGAACCGGTTGCCCACATCGTTCTGGACGATCAGAACCGGGCGGACACCGCCCTGCTCGCTGCCCACGACGGGGCTCAAATCTGCGTAGTAAATATCTCCTCTGCGTACGTTCACGGTTTTCACACTCCGAATTTGATCTTTCGATCCTATTCTTGCCCGTTTTGCGGACGCTTAAACATCAAATAGATCAGCGCCTGTTCTATTTTATTCGGGCGTGTGAATTCTGTGAAGGAAAATCAGGACTTGCCCTCGATTTCGCGGAAAACCGCGGGCAGCGCTTCGATCAGGTCCGTGGGCAGCATCGCGTGCTGCG
>URQJ01000111.1 GCA_900549945.1 uncultured Oscillospiraceae bacterium | reverse complement strand
TTACCTCCACATTCTTTTTTATTTTGAATGTCCGCAAAATCCGTCCTACATCTTTCGAACGGGTACAGCGGCATATTCAGAGAATCAGGAAAATGCGTCCGATTTTACAGGAAAAGGCCGGCGCACTATAGATGGAAAGACATACTCGGCTTCGTTCCAAATCGGAGGTGCTTGTGGGAGCGGCGGAGAAGGGAGACGGATGGGTGGGAAAGCGGTAAGGCCGTGATCGGGCGGAAAGCCAAAAAAACTGCCTGCGGGGCAGACAGAGGCGAGACGGGAGATTCTGTGCGGGACGACAAAAAGCCCCCGGCGCAGGCCGAGGGCTTTTCATGTGATTTCGTTTTGAGTTTTGGTGACGGTTATGTTATTTCGCGAAGTCGACCGCTCTGCTTTCACGGATCATATTCACCTTGATCTGACCCGGATACTCGAGATCCTCCTCGATCTTCTTGCAGATGTCGCGGGCGAGCAGCGTCATTTTCTCATCGTTGATCACTTCGGGCTTCACCATCACGCGGATCTCGCGGCCCGCCTGAATGGCGTAGCAGCGGTCGACACCGTTGAACGATGCGGCCACGGCCTCGAGCTTTTCGAGACGCTTGATGTAGTTTTCGATGTTCTCCCGTCTTGCGCCGGGACGCGCGGCGGAAATGGCATCGGCTGCCTGCACGAGGCAGGCAATGACCGTTTTGGCTTCGATGTCGCCGTGGTGGGCGGCAATCGCGTGGATAACGGCCTCGCTTTCCTTGTACTTTCTTGCAACGTCAACGCCGATTTCGACATGCGAGCCCTCGATCTCATGGTCGAGCGCCTTGCCGATGTCGTGCAGAAGACCGGCTCTGCGTGCAACGGTGGGGTCAAGGCCCAATTCGGAAGCCATCATACCGGCAAGGTATGAGACCTCGAGGGAGTGGTTCAGCACGTTCTGGCCATAGCTGGTGCGGTAACGCAACCGGCCCAGCAGCTTGACAAGCTCGTGATGAACGCCGTTTACGCCGGCGGCAAGCACGGCGCGCTCGCCCTCGGCTTTGATGGTGGCATCAACCTCGCGGCGGGCTTTCTCAATGGTTTCCTCGATTCTGGTCGGATGGATGCGTCCGTCCGAAATCAGCCTTTCGAGGGCAATTCTGGCGACCTCGCGCCGCACGGGCTCAAAGCTCGAGAGCGTGATGGCCTCGGGTGTGTCATCGATAATCAGGTCCACTCCGGTCAGCTGTTCGATTGCCCGGATATTGCGGCCCTCGCGTCCGATAATCCTGCCCTTCATTTCGTCGTTGGGCAGCGGCACAACGCTGATGGCGGCCTCCGAAACATGGTCGGCGGCGCAGCGCTGGATGGCGAGGGAGATGATCTCGCGCGCCAATTTGTCGGACTCTTCTTTTGTCTGCTGTTCGTACTCCATCACCTTGATGGCCTTCTCGTGGACGAGCTCATCCTCGAGGAGCTTCAAGAGATAGTCTTTTGCCTGATCCACGGTGAACGAGGAGATTCTTTCGAGCATGTCGATCTGGCTCTTTTTGACGGATTCCGCCTCTTTCAGGCGATCCTCCGCCTTGCGCATTTTGGAATCGACGGCGTTCTCCTTGTTTTCGACGTTCTCGATTTTCTTGTCGAGCGACTCTTCCTTTTGGGAGAGCCGGCGCTCCTGCCGCTGGATTTCCTTGCGGCGGTCGTTCAGCTCGCGCTCGGATTCGTTGCGCAGGCGATGGATCTCGTCTTTGCCCTCGAGCACCATTTCCTTCTTCTTCGCTTCCGCGGTTTTGATCGCGTCGCTGACGATGCGCTTGGCCTCCTGTTCCGCTCCGCCGATCGCGTCCTCAGCAACTTTCTTTCGATGGTTCACACCCGCAAAGAAAGCGACTGCACCGCACGCGGCGGCAGCCAGAACGGCAATGAGAATACACAGCCAAATGGGAAGTTGTGGCATTGGGCACCTCCTTTGCTAGGTTTTTATTTTATTTTCAAAAATCAGATCGCAGACAGGGTGCGTTAATCCCTGCGAAACGACGGCGCATCAAAATGCGCATATCATTCCGATTACAATTTTATATCTTTTCATGCCATATGTCAACTGAAAATTGAAAAGCTTCTTTTCAGAATATTCACACTTCCGACAAATATGCAGAAAATAAGCCGGATTTTTTTGCCCGCCGCTCCGGAAAAAATCCGGCGCGGGGTGTTGACATTTTTTTAAAACGGTGCTAGTATGAACAAAACGGTGCAGAAGAGGACGTCCGCTATTCGGCGCTTCTTTCAGAGAGCAGGGGCCGCCGGCTGAAAGCCCCCGCAGGAGAGAATGCGGAAAACCGCCTCGGAGCCGCCGCCGAACCGGGCTGTGCCCCTGAAGGCGGACGTTTTGCCGCGTTAAGGCAGCGAATGAGGTGCGAGGTGCCGGGGGTCCGGCGCGCATGAATTCGGGTGGAATCGCGCAATGCCGCCCCGAAGTCCCGCTGAGGGATTTCGGGGCGTTTTTTATCTCTGAGCTTATTTTGAAGAGGGAATAAGCGGAAAGGAAAAAGCTATGATTCAAGTCAATCTCAAGGGCAGCGAAAAGGAATTTGAAAGCGGCGTCTGTGTGGCGGAGGTCGCGAAGAGCATCGGCATGGGGCTTTACAAGGCCGCGTGCGCCGCGCGCGTAAATGGAAAGGTGTGCGACCTGCGCACGCCGCTCACGGAGGACTGCGAGGTGGAGATCCTCACGTTTGACGATACGGACGGCAAAAAGGCCTACTGGCACACCACCTCTCACATTCTCGCGCAGGCGGTCTGCCGCCTGTACCCGGGCACAAAGTTCGCAATCGGCCCTGCGGTGGACAACGGCTTCTACTACGACTTCGATTTCGAGACGCCGATTGCCGGCGAAGATCTCGAGAAAATCGAGGCCGAGATGAAGAAGATTATCAAGGAAAATATCGCGCTCGAGCGTTTCGAGCTGCCGGCGGCGCAGGCCATGGAGAAGATGGCCGGCCAGCCGTATAAGCAGGAGCTGATCGAGGAGCACGCCGAGGGGGGCGAGCAGATCTCCTTCTACGCGCAGGGCGATTTCACAGATCTCTGCGCAGGCCCGCACCTGCTCAGCACCGGCTGCGTCAAGGCCGTGAAGCTCACGTCGATCACCGGCGCGTACTGGCGCGGCGACGCGAAGAATAAGATGCTCCAGCGCATCTACGGCGTTTCGTTCCCGAAGCAGAGCGCGCTCGAAGAGCACCTCGCGATGATCGAGGAGGCAAAGAAGCGCGACCACCGCAAGCTCGGCCGCGACCTCGGCCTGTTCATGCTCACCGAGGAGGGCCCGGGCTTCCCGTTCTTCCTGCCGAAGGGCATGGTGCTCAAGAACACGCTGATCGACTACTGGCGCGAGGTGCACAAGCGCTACGGCTATGTGGAGATTTCCACGCCGATTCTGCTGAACCGCGGGCTGTGGGAGCGCTCCGGCCACTGGGATCACTATAAGGACAACATGTACACGACGGTGATCGACGATGTGCCGTTCGGCGTAAAGCCGATGAACTGCCCCGGCGGCATGCTGGTCTACAAGGCGGAGCCGCATTCTTACCGCGACCTGCCGATGCGCGTGGGTGAGCTGGGCCTTGTGCACCGCCACGAGCTTTCCGGCACGCTCCACGGCCTCTTCCGCGTGCGCTGCTTCACGCAGGATGACGCGCACGTTTTTATGACGGAAGAGCAGATGAAGGACGAAATCCAAAGCGTCGTCAAGCTGTTCGACGAGGTTTACTCCGTGTTCGGCCTTAAATACCAGATCGAGGTTTCCACGATGCCGGAGGATCACATAGGCGAAAAGGAAACGTGGGATTTTGCAACCGAAACGCTGAAGCAGGCCGTCACCGAGATGGGCAAGGACTACGTCATCAACGAGGGCGACGGCGCGTTCTACGGTCCGAAGCTCGATTTCCATCTGGCGGATTCGCTCGGCCGCACGTGGCAGTGCGGCACGATCCAGCTCGATATGCAGATGCCCGAGCGCTTTGACCTCGAGTATGTCGGCGCGGACGGCGAGCGCCACCGCCCGGTCATGATCCACCGCGTGGTGCTCGGCTCGATCGAGCGCTTCATCGGCGTCATCACCGAGCACTTTGCCGGCGCGTTCCCGCTGTGGCTCGCGCCCGTACAGATCCGCCTGCTGCCGATCGCCGACCGCCACATCCCGTACCTCGAGGAGGTCAAGGAAAAGCTCGAGGCGCAGGGCTTCCGCTGCGAGATCGATGCCCGCAGCGAGAAGATCGGCTATAAGATCCGCGAGGCGCAGATGCAGAAAACGCCGTACATGCTCGTCGTCGGCGACCGCGACGTCGAGAACCGCACCGTCGCCGTGCGCCAGTACAAGGGCGGCGATCTCGGCGCGATGACGGTCGAGGCGTTCCTCGAAAAGGCCGTGCCCGAGCGCGACAACAAGGAAATCCAGTAACGTTTTTCGGCGGCCGGTGATCGGCGCGGCTGAAAGCGAAGATATCCGAATACGGTAAAAAGGCGCCTGCCTCCCGGAAAACCGGAGGGCAGGCGCCTTTCGTTGTATGTAACCTCTTAAAATATCCGTTTATGTGCGGCTCACGCGAACAGCGCGCCGAGCCAATCGAAAACGCCGAGATGCTCGAGCAGGATCTTCAGGCCCATCAAAATCAGCACGATGCCGCCGAGCAGCTCCGCGCGCGACTTGTACTTCGCGCCGAAGATGTTGCCGATGCGGATGCCGACAGCCGCGAGGATGAAGGTCGTCACGCCGATAAAGCTGACGGCGGGGACGATGTTCACCTGCAAAAACGCGAAGGTCACGCCGACGGCGAGCGCGTCAATGCTGGTCGCGACCGCGAGCGGCAGCATGGTCTTGAAGCTGAAGGAATCGTTGAGCTCGTCGGCGCATTCGCGCGATTCCTTGATCATGCTCGCGCCGATCAAGGCGAGCAGCACGAAGGCGATCCAGTGATCGAAGCTCTGGATGAGAGACTGAAACTGCACGCCGAGAAGATAGCCGAGAAGCGGCATCAGCGCCTGAAAGCCGCCGAAATACAGGCCGGCGATCAGCATGTGCTTCGGCCGCAGCTTTTTGACCGAAAGCCCCTTACATACCGATACGGCGAAGGCATCCATCGAGAGGCCGACCGCCAAAATAAACAATTCCCATGTACTCATTTGTGTCAATGTTCCTTTCCTTTTAGCTCCGGCCTGCGCCCCGCGCGCCGAATCGCCTGCGCTTCGCTGGTCGAATCGTTTTCCGTTAATAGAGTATACGCGCGCGGCAGACAAAAAAGACTTATCCGAAAAGCTATGCGAACGCCTTTCGGATAAGTCTCGTCATTTCATGCAAAGCCGTGGGGAAACGCCCCAAGTGTGTCGACCGTGCAGCGCATTGCGCCGACTACTCCCTTAACCGTATTTATGATTTAACCACAGAATCACGGGCTTGTCAAGAAAAATCGAAAAAGCCTTGACAATTCGCCGGAACCTTGTTATAGTGTAACTGTACTAATACACATAGTACGGATGATACAGAGAAGGGAGGAGAGCGATACGCACAGAAAATGCGCGCAAGGGCTGCGGCGCTTTGCAGGGGGCGGCGGCACGAGAGCCTGCGGCGTGTGCACGCAAAGCGGCAAGGCGTTCTCTGCGCGGTATTGCGGGAGATGATGCTGTATATCGATTACAAAAGCGGGCTTCCCATCTACGAGCAGGTGTACAACGGCATTCTGCGGCTCGCGGCGCTCGGCGTTTTGAAGCCGGGCGACCAGCTGCCGAGCGTGCGTGCGGTGGCCGCACAGGCCGGCGTGAACCCGAACACGGTTCAGAAAGCCTACGCCATGCTCGAGCGAGACGGCGCCATCCAGTCCGTTCCGGGGCGCGGGTCGTTCCTCGCCGAGCATGCGCCCGAAATGCGCGGCGCCGTTATCGTGAACCTCGAGGCGTTGGGCGGCGGCACGCTTTCCTACCTCGAGCGTGAAGGCGACCTCTCGCAGGCTAAATGCTCGCCTCGCATGAAGCGCTTCATCAAGAAGGCGTCTCAGGCGTCGGGCGTGCAGCTGGCAAGCGCTTCCATCGATTGGAAAGAAAGCCCGGCAAGCTATGCCGCGAAGCATCGCATGCAGGCCGTATCGCTCGTTGGCATGGATGGCTATGCACCGGCTCGCTACGCTCAAGCGAACGATATGGTGGAAAACATCGATTCCCAGAGTGTCGATGCGGCTGCCGATTTCGTTGTGGAACTGCTGAAGAATATCTAGCCTATGAAAAAGCCGCCATTCGGCGGCTTTTTTGTACCCCAG
>URQJ01000110.1 GCA_900549945.1 uncultured Oscillospiraceae bacterium | reverse complement strand
CGGTAACCACCGGCTCCGGAGACGGCACCGCAGCCCGCCGCAGCCCGCCGCCCCGCTCCAGTGCCTCGATGCGCCGCAGAAGCGCTTCCGGCGATGTATCTAATTCCGGTGAGCAGAGCCGGATAAATGTCATCTCGAGCTCCGTCCGCTTATCCGCCGCCTTCATTCTGGAAAGCGCGAGTTGGAATGCATCCAAGCTGTGCAGGATCGCCGAAAGGTCCATGGAAACCGCGAGCTTCGTCATGCGCTCCAGCTCCTCGCCGACCGCATTGACGATCCCGCTCGCATCTTTCATCGTTTTGATCAGCATCAGGTTGCGAAAATACCCGGCCAGCTCCTCGCAAAGCCGCCCCATATCCTTCGAGCCCTTGTAGAGCACGTCGATCTTCTCGAGCGCGCCGGAACGGTCGTGCTCGTGGATGCACTGTGCGAGCGACTCCAGATGCCCGCGGCCGGCGAGCCCCGCCGTCTCCGCCACGAGCGCATAACTGACCGTGCCCGTACTGCGGCCGATGCACTGGTCGAGGATGGAAAGCGCATCGCGCATGCCGCCGTCCGCCGTGACCGCGATCAGCATTGCAGCGTCGCGGTCGATCTCCACGTGCTCCTTTTCGCAGACGAGTTCGAGCCGCTCGGCAATGTCCTCCGGGGCGATGCGCCGGAAGTCAAACCGCTGGCAGCGGGAGAGGATCGTCGGCAGCAGCTTATGTACCTCGGTTGTCGCGAGGATAAAAATCACGTGTGCGGGCGGCTCCTCCAGCGTCTTTAAAAGCGCGTTGAACGCCGCAACCGAAAGCATATGCACCTCGTCGATGATGTAGACGCGGTACTTGGCGTTCGCCGGCGTGAAATTCGACTCCTCGATCAGTGCGCGGATGCTGTCGACGCCGTTGTTGCTCGCGGCGTCGATCTCCACGACGTCGAGGATCGAGCCGTCGTCCAAGCCGCGGCAAACCGGGCAGGCGCCGCACGGGTCGCCGTCCTGCGGGTCGAGGCAGTTGACCGCCTTTGCAAGGATCTTCGCACAGGTCGTCTTGCCGGTTCCGCGCGAGCCCGTAAACAAATAGGCGTGCGAAATGCGGCCCGCCATCAGCTCGTTCTTCAGTGTGACGGTCACCTGCGGCTGGCCAACGACGTCGGCGAACAGCTGCGGCCGGTATTTTCTGTACAGCGCCTTATACATGCGGCACCCTCCCTTCCCCACGCTCCATAAACCAAAAGCAAGGCGGCCATTCGTGGAATATGTGAACGGACAGGCGACCTGCATCGCACCAGACGATCCGCTTAATGCTGCTCGGTCCCCCGCCTGACATGGTTCACGGTGTCTCGCCGCGCAGACCTGTCCGCTCGCATATTCCACGGTTTCTCAACCGTCTTGCTCTCTTTGATTGATCTATAGCGCACGTTTTCTCGTGCTCAAATATTATACACGCTTTTTTAAAAAAAGGCAAGCATTATTTCAGCGCCTGCGGAAAAGTCAAAATTCCGTGGGCGCTGTGCCTTCGGCGGGCGTCTATCACCACGCCGCGTGTCTCGGCTTCGGTCTTGAGCGGCGCTTATCCAGCCAGCTTCCGAATACAATCTTCCCCACAGATATAAGAATCCCTGCCAGCACAATCAGCCCGGCCAGCACCATGCGGCCCTGCGCAAAGCGAATGGCGTCTGCCGCCGCGGCGCTTCCGTTCTGCGCCAGATCACGAAGTGCGGAAAAGAGCGCGGAAAACGTCTCCGCGTAATGCGCGAAATCCGTTATCCGGCTGCGCGGCAGGAGCGACGACGGCAGATCCACCGCATACAAAATCAGCTGAATGCCGGCCAGTGCGGCAGCCGCCAAAGCGCCGTTTACAAGCAGGAGGCGCCGGTTCTTTTTCATATCGCGCGACAGCTTACAGCAGCGCGCCCAGATCGCCACGGAGAAAAAGAGAACCGCGAGCAGCAGCGCCGCCAAAAGCAGATTGCTCATAAACCAGTACAGATCGTTCAGGCTGTAAAACGAGCTGTCCGGCCCCAGCGTGTAGTAATCCGGATCCTTCGGCGCCTGCAAATACAGGCGGGCGCGGTTCTCCATGAAGGGATAATCCGCGCCGGGCGCGGCGAGCAGCAGCGCCGTATCCGTCTGCGTCTCAACAAACATGCCGTCCGCGGCTATGCTGTACGCCGGAACGCCGCCCGGGTAGACCGCCACGAGCGCGTCGTCCATAAACAGATACGGCTCCTCGCGGATCTGCACCAGCGCGCCCGGCTCCGGGGTGTTCGCCGCATAAAGGATGTAGCCGCCGGCATTCTTGATTTCCACCCGCTCCCCCATCAGGGTGTAGCCCCCGGCCGGAACCTCATAAACGCGCTGTCCGGTTTCCCAGCCGAAGCCCTCGAAGGTCGTGTACAGGTGCATGCCCGTTTCGTCGCAGAAAAGCGCATCCGCCGAGATCGTCGTCCCCGGCAGGGGCGCGTTGATCTCTTGGATTTCAACCATCGGCGTCATCAGCCTTTCGACGCGCGCGGAGACGAACGTGCTCACGGTAAGAAGCCAGAACAGGAGAGAAAACACACACAGCGCCCTGCGCTTCATTTATTTCACCTCCGCAAGGACAATTCCCTCTACAAGCTCTTTGTTGAAGTAGGTGAACAGGAACAAGGCCGGCAGCACGACGAGAACGCAGCAGACGAGATGCACTGTTGTATCGGCCGGCGGCGTATACGCCAGCGCGACGGAAATCGGGTACTGTCCGAAATCCTTGAGGTACGCGATCGGCTGCTCGACCATATTCCAAGCATCCAAAAAGGACAGCAGAAAGACGCAAACCATGCCGCTCTTGTTCATCGGGACGGCGACCAGCGCCAAAACGCGCGGCACGCCGCAGCCGTCCAGCATAGCGGCGTCAATCACGGATTCGGAAATGGATTTAAAGCTCTGCGTGAGGATGAAGGTGCCGAGCGGAATGAAAACGGAGGGCAGAATCAGCGCGGCATACGTGTCGATCAGGCGCAGGTTCGTGAGCATGAGATAGTTCGGGATCAGCATCACCTGTACGGGCAGCGTCATGAGAATCATCATCAAGAAAAAGAGCAGACTTCTGCCGGGAAACCTATACTTCGCAAAGCCGTAGCCGGCCAGCACAGAAATCAGGAGCTGCCCCGCAGCGATGCAGAGGGCCATCCCCATGCTCTTCCAAAAGCGGAACAGATACTGCGGCGTGCCGAGGAACACCTCGTAATATGGCTGGAGGGTGACGCCCGTACCGGTCCAGAAGCTGCGCAGCAGCACGTAAACAAACGGGAGCACGCAGAGCACCGCCAGCAGCAGCGAAACGGCGCCGAAGAAAAGGGCACGCATCTTTTTCATTCGCGGAATGCCTCCTTCTTGCTGACAAAGGCGTAAAACACACCGAAAAACACGATGATAATGACAAGAAGCAGCACGGAAGCCACGGCGACCTTCGGGTAATTCAGGTTGCCGAAGCTGTTGTTGATAAAATGTTGCAGCATGTAGAGCGCATCCACGGGGTGCTCCCCGCCGATCAGGAAAATTTCACGGAAGCACTTGAACGCGTTGATCACCGAAAATATCGCGGCGAAAAACACGGAGTACCACATCTGCGGCGTCGTGATATAGCGGAATTTCTGTATGCCGGAGGCGCCGTCCAGATCCGCCGATTCATATTGCTCGCCCGGAATCGTGACAAGTCCCGCAAGGAGCAAGATCACACTGTAGCCGGTGCTTTTCCAAAGGTACATTCCAATGAGGATCCAAAACGCCTGCGGGCCGCGAAGCCATGACTGCACGGGAAGCCCGAGCGCCGCAAGCACCTCGTTTGCAAGGCCGCTCTCTGAAAAAAGCAGGTTGATGAGCAAGACCGTTCCGGCCACCGGCATGATGTACGGGAACAGAAAGACGGATTTAAGCAGCTTGTGCCGGTCCACCTGATGCTGCAAAAGCAGCGCGATCAGGTAGGAAACCAGCATAATAAGCGGCACGCCCACGGCGAGGAACAGCATGGAATTGCCGAAAGCCCGCGCGAACGCCTCGCTGCCGATGACCTCCATATAGTTTTCCAGCCCCACAAACTGCGCCGAGCGCCCGCTGCCGCGCAGAAAGGAGTGCCGCAGAATGAGGGCAAACGGGACGATGTAGAAAAGCACGCACCCCGCCATCAGCGGCGCAATCAAGATATAGGCGTGGTAGGTTTTGCGCATAAGCAGCCATCCCTCCCCCATTTCGGCAAAGTGTCCTTTTACTCGCTGAGCATTTGCTTCAGCGTCCCGTAGGTCTCATGCACAGCATCCTTCAGTGCCCGTTCGGGTATCTCTTTCCCCTCATATGTATAATCAAGATACAGGGTAGTATACAAGCCATTCAGCGATCGCACCAACGCATTATCAAAAGAGACATTTGTAATTTGATGCCGCACGCCAGAGAGCGTTTCAAAGTTTTCATCCGTAAAAAAGAATCCATTTTTTTGCTGCGGAAATTCTGCCGACAAAACATCCTCATGTATGGGAAGGCCATAATCTTGCCCCATCACATAGAACATTTTTAAATTCTGCTGTATGTCTACACGCATCAGATAATCTACAACGAAAAAGGCTTCTTCAGCGTGCTTTGTGTTTCGATTGATCCCTGTATACACCTCTGCAGTAGCCGTCACGTCTCCATCCATGGAATAAACCGGAATCATCGTCATCAAATCGTTTTTACATATAGGGTATTTCTCCGAACTCTGTTCATCAAATATCAATTAATCCGTTGATATCCTGCCTGCTCAAAGAGCAAATCGTCGGCAAATAGATGTCAAACCAACTTTCATTGAATATTACAGCAAATTTGATTCCGTATTTAAACTATTGTATAATCTTTGTAAAATCCACTCAGATAAAAGGAAGTCTTTCTATGATTATTCGCAGTGCAAATTCCGGCGATCTTTCGCGCATTCTCGAGATTTACGGGGTGGCAAAGCAGTCGCTGCGGGCGATGGGCATCGACCAATGGCAGGATGGCTACCCAAATGCGGATTCCGTCCGCACCGATATTGAAAACGGCACAGGCTGCGTCCTTGTGGAAAACGGCGCGGTGATCGCCACGGCTGCCGTGTATGTCGGCCACGAGGCGACATACGACCGGATCTGCGGCGGAAGCTGGCGGACAGACGCGCCTGTCTACGGCATCATCCACCGTATCGCCGTGGCGCCGCAGGCGAAAAACAAAGGCGCCGCCTCCAGATTCATGGATTACTGTGCGGACCTCGCCCGCGCGGCCGGCGTTCCATCCCTGCGCTGCGACACACACGCAGACAACGCCACCATGCAGCACACGCTGGAAAAAAACGGCTATATACGCTGCGGCACCATTTATCTGGCGGACGGCGCGCCGCGCATCGGCTACGAGCGCGTGCTGTGAGCTTCCCGCTTTTCGCGTGATTTTTTGCACAATAAAAGGAGCAGGCCTGAACCGAAGCGCAGGCCTGCTCCTTTTTTATGGAATTGTCAAATCTGCGGGTTCGTTTCGATGCGGATCACGAAGTCGAACAGGCAGTCGTCGGAACACCACATCTTGAAGTTCGTGCCCCAGCGGTTATTGAACAGGTTGAAGTAGAAGCCGTCCTCCATGCTCTCGATTTTGTCGTCGAGGTTGTAGAGGTTCCGGCTGCCGACGCTGACAAGCGGCGCATGCAGCGACTCGACCGTCACCGTGCCGTCCGCACCGGAATAGCTCAGCTTCTCGACCGCATGCTGCTTGCGGTTGCCGCCCGCGACCACATCGAGCGGGGAAATCAACTGGCCGAGCTTCTGCATTTTCCAGCGGTTCGGGTTTTCCACGTCGAACCCGAAGTGCAGCCAGAGCGCCTCGGGAATCTTGTTGGCGTCCTTTTCGAACCACTGCAGGCGGCAGCGCACCGCATCCTGCTCAAACGTATAGATGAGCTGCGCGCGGCGCGGGCTGCCGTATTCCTCCGCAGCCTCACCGTCCCCGCGAACCGTCGCGATCACCGTGTCGCCCGTCTGCATCAAACGCTCCAGCACAAACGCGCAGCAGGTGTGGCACAGATTCTCGGCCGTTTCGAGGCCGGGCTTGGAGAAGTCCGCTTCCGCCCAGCCGCCCGTGTGGGCAAAGTCGCGGTTGTAACGGTAAAACGCCAGCGTCGTATCCTTCGCGTCAAAGACCTCATACTGCAAGCGGCCCAGCTCGCCGTCACGCACCCAGACGTGCCCGTTCTGCGCGAGGTAGGCGATTTCGCCGCCTCCGCCGAAGCGCACCTGCCACCCGGCAATGGTGTGCGTC
>URQJ01000109.1 GCA_900549945.1 uncultured Oscillospiraceae bacterium | reverse complement strand
GAGCTGGCGGCCGCCGTCCTGCACCGCCCGCCGGTACTGATCCTCGACGAGCCGACGATCGGCATGGACGTCGTCGTCAAGGAGCGCATCCGAGCGTTCCTGAAAGAGCTGAACCGCGCTTACGGTACGACAATTCTGCTCACGACGCACGACATGACCGACATCGAAAAGGTCTGCGCGCGGGCGATCATGATCAATAAGGGCAAAAAGCTGTTCGACGGCACGCTCGAGGCGCTGCGGCAGAACAGCCAGTCGGATTCCCGCGTGACGGTCCGGCTCGAAAAGGCGGTGCCGCCGGCGGTGGAGGCGCGGCTGCGCGGGCTGGAAAAGCCGGAGGCGGGCACGTATATCTTCCGCCTCAGCCACACGGACGAGGAAAACCGCCTGTTGAGCGAGGTGCTGGAGAACAACCGCGTGCTGGACATGTATATCGCGGAGCCGACGCTCGAGGAAGAGGTTGCGCGTTACCTCGGAAAGGGGGAAACGCAGTGAAATCATTGCGGTCGTTTTTCCAGACGGCGTATACGGCCTTTGCTTCCGGCTTCGTATACCGGGCCAACACGGCGCTCGGTGTTTTGGAGCGGCTGGTGCGCATTTCCGTGCCGCTGTTCGTCTGGTCGGCGCTGTACGGTACGAGCGGGGAGACGGTCATCAACGGCCGCACGCTCGGCGAGATGATGATCTACGTTCTGATCTCGCAGACCTGCACGGCGCTCGTCTCGGCGGACTTCGCCTCGACGATCGAAAACCGGATGCGCACCGGCGTCATCGAGTACAATTTCATCCGGCCGATCTCCCCGCGCATGATCTTTGTCGGGGAGGGGCTCGGGCAGTCGCTGTACGCGCTGCTGCTCACCGGCATCCCGGCCGTGGTGCTGGCGGCGGTCCTGATGCCGCAGATCGGCTTTTCGATCTCGCCGGCGTATCTGCTTCTGTTCATCGCGTCCCTTGTGCTCGGCTATGTGGTTTCCACGGTGTTCGAGCTGCTCAAGGGCATGTTTGCGTTCTGGTTTGTGAACGTCTATATCCTGAACTGGTTTATGGACCTCTTCTATGTGCTGCTTTCGGGCGCGTTCGTCCCGCTCTGGTTTTACCCGGACTGGCTGCGCGCGATCGCGGCGGTGCTGCCGTTTCAGGCGGCCTATTACCTGCCGGTCGAGATCTTCCTCGGCATCCGCGACATCCCCGGCTGCTTTGCGGCGCTCGGCATTCAGGTGTTCTGGATTGCGGTGCTCTGGATCCTGCAGGAGGTCCTGTGGCGGAAGAGCGTTTACAAGCTGACGGTGCTGGGGGGCTGAGCGTATGAAAACGATCAAACGGTACGTTTCGCTCGGGCTGACGCTGATCCGCATGGGCTGGCAGTCCCAGATCAGCTACATGGGCTTCAGCGCGCTTTTGAGCTACGTCGCGCAGATCATCCAGTTTGCTTCGCGCTTCGGCGTCGTCTGGCTGATGATGCTCTCGTTTACGGACCTCGCGGGCTTCGGCCTGTGGGAGGTGCTCGTGATTTTCGCGCTGGAGCTGTTCTCCTACGCGCTGGCGAACGCCTTCCTGCAGCCGTTCTGGAAAATGCGCGACCTCGTGTTCGGCGGCGAGATGGATTTCTATCTCGTGCGGCCGGTCAACACGCTGTACTATATCATGACGAAGGGCTTCGCGCCCGGTTACACGGCGCACATCGTGCTTTCGACGATCGTGCTGGTCACGGCCTCGGTGCAGCTCGGCCGGTTTACAAGCCCCGGCTTCTGGCTGCTTGTGATTCCGACGATCCTCGTCGGCGCGGGCATCCAGTTCGGCCTGCGGTGCATTCCGGCGTTTCTGACCTTCTGGTTCGGCAACGTGGATAATTTGCATTGGGTGGTCGGACGATTTCGGGAGGTCGTCCGTTACCCGCTCAACATTTACCCGTTCTTCATTCAGGCGATCTGCACGTTTCTGCTGCCGTACGCCTTCATCAATTACTTTCCGAGCCTGCTTCTGTTTGAGAAGATCGGGATGACGGAGGGGATTGTGCTGTTCTGCTGTGGAATTCTCGTTTCCGCGCTGATGGTCGCCCTGCCGGTGTGGATGTTCTCCCGCGGACTCCGGCGCTATGAGAGCGGAAACGGATGATTATATAGGTATTAAAAATTGAAAAGTAAAGCCGAAAGGATGAAAAGCAATGATCGACATTAAATTTCTGAGAGAAAATCCGGATGCGGTCCGCGAAAACATCAAAAAGAAGTTTCAGGATTCGAAGCTCCCGCTCGTCGACGAGGTGATCGGGCTGGACGCCGAAAAGCGGCAGACGCAGCAGAAGGCCGACGGTCTGCGCGCCTCGCGCAACAAGCTCTCGAAGCAGATCGGCGCGCTGATGGGGCAGGGCAAGCGCGAGGAGGCCGAGCTGGTCAAGGCGCAGGTCAAGGCGCAGTCCGATGAGCTGCTCGCGGCGGAGGCCAAGGAGAAGGAGCTCGACGAGCGTATCCTTAAAATCATGATGACGATCCCGAATATCATCGATGCGAGTGTGCCGGTCGGCCGCGACGACAGCGAAAACGTTGAGGTCCAGCGCTATGGCGAGCCGGTCGTGCCGGACTTCCCGGTGCCGTACCACACCGAGATCATGGAGCGCTTCAACGGCATTGACCTCGACGCCGCGCGCCGCGTCGCCGGCAACGGCTTCTACTACCTGATGGGCGACATCGCGCGCCTGCACTCGGCCGTCATCGCCTATGCGCGCGACTTCATGATCGACCGCGGCTTCACGTATGTGATTCCGCCGTACATGATCCGCAGCGACGTCGTCACCGGCGTCATGAGCTTCGCCGAGATGGACTCGATGATGTACAAGATCGAGGGCGAGGACCTCTACCTCGTCGGCACCAGCGAGCACTCGATGATCGGCAAGTTCATCGACCAGATCCTGCCCGAAGCCGAGCTGCCGCTGACGCTCACGAGCTACTCGCCGTGCTTCCGCAAGGAGAAGGGCGCGCACGGCATTGAGGAGCGCGGCGTGTACCGCATCCACCAGTTTGAAAAGCAGGAGATGATCGTCGTCTGCAAGCCGGAGGAATCGATGCAGTGGTACGACAAGCTCTGGCAGAACACGGTTGACCTGTTCAGAAGCATGGACATTCCGGTGCGCACGCTCGAGTGCTGCTCGGGCGACCTCGCGGACCTCAAGGTCAAATCGGTCGACGTCGAGGCCTGGTCGCCGCGCCAGCAGAAGTATTTCGAGGTGGGAAGCTGCTCGAACCTCGGCGACGCACAGGCGCGCCGCCTGCGCATCCGCGTCAACGGTCCGGACGGCAAGTACCTCGCGCACACGCTGAACAACACGGTCGTTGCCCCGCCGCGCATGCTGATCGCGTTCCTCGAGAACAACCTGCAGGCAGACGGCAGCGTCCGCATCCCCGAGGCGCTGCGCCCGTACATGGGCGGCAAGGACGTCCTTGTCCCGAAGAAATAAAAACAGAACGCCGCCGCAGCTGCACGCGTACATTTTGCAGCCGCGGCGGCATTTTCATATCCTTTCGAGCGGCAAAAAACGGCGCCGGACAGAAAATTCCGCATTTTCCGCCCCGTCCTGTGAAAAACTTTTCCTGCGGATATGTGGAAAATACAGGAAGGTCATTCTTTTATGCAGGATTCCTGTATAGTGTGAAAACATATTTTCTTGGCCTTAATAGCAAATTTACAGGAAAATCCAGAAAATATACTGTAAAGATAGGAAATAAGGGCGCAAAAAATCTTGCTTTTTGGACGAATAATTATTCATAAATTGAATGAGATTTGCTGTGGAAAACTCGGTGGAAAGTGTTGAAAAGCACACGGTATAGTGGCAAAACGCTTGTTTTTCACAATTTGTCGATGGCTTGTGGAGAACCATGGCAGCAGTGCTTATGCAAAAAGGAACCGATCAAATCGACCGGTTCCTTTAAAAAATTGCTGGTTGTATTTTAGTTTCGTTCTCAGATTCACAGACAGCCGGTCTGAGCTGAAGCGGCGGATTGCTCCGCGGAATGCGAAGCCGTTTTTCAGTGGCCCTGCCTCGGGTGGTTTTCGGGTGACCGCGCCGCGATTTTGCGGGGCAGCGCGCGTGATTTCCCCAAAAGGATCTGTCAAAGCGCAGTCTGTGCTGCTGCGCTCATTCCGCTGGGACAGGTGCGGTTTCGCGGCGCTTCAGGGTAAAGCTGAGCGCAAAGACGAGCACGGAGAGAAACATGACGCCGCCGGCGATCAGGTAAAACGGCTTGCCGCCCACCGCGTCGAATAGAAAGCCGCCGAGCAGGTTGCCGAGAATACCGGCAATCTGCGAGACGGAGACGAACAGGCCGTGCGCTGTGGCGCGCAGGTGGACCGGCGCCATCTCGTAAATGTAGTTGGTCGCCGTGCCGAGGAACAGCCCGTTGCCGAGGCCGAAGAATGCGGCGAAAACGACGAATTCCGGCAGCGAGGTGACGAAAAAGCCGAGCAGCAGGCATTCCACACCCATGAAAACGGCCGCCAGCATGATGAGGTAGCGCAGCTGGAAGCGGCGGCGCAGCTTCACGATAAAGTACAGGAACGGGATCTCCATCAGCGCGCGCACGGAGAGCACAAGGCCGATGTTCGTGCTGTCGATTTCGATCGAAGTCATCAGATAGGGCAGGAAGTTGCTCTCGAAAGCGGTGCCCACGTAGAAGAAAAAGCCGAAAATAAGGAAGGTGACAAAGCGGCGGTTCTTAAAAAGCTCGCCCGTGCCCATGCGGCTTTTCTTCGCGCGGCCGCCGCTCTGCGGCTCGCGGCAGAAAAATACGAGCACGATCGCGGGAATCATCACGATCGCCGCGGCCCAGAAGGTGGAGCCGACGCCGAGCGCCGGAATCAGGAGATTGACGGCGAGAATGCCCGCCACCGCGAACCACAGCGAGCCGCTGCTGCGGATCGTGCCGTAATTCAGGCTGTTTTCGGCACAGTTGCGCACCGTGATGTTGTCAACAAATGCCGACATCGGCGCGCGGAAGAAGTTCACGACGGGGATGATGATCAGAAAGAGAAGCGCGGAGTACGGCTGCCCGGAGGGGATCAGCGGGATGAGCGCGAAGAGAGAGACGCCGAGCGAAAGCGTCAGCATGACGATCTTGCGCACGCCGCCGATGCGGTCGCTCACCATGCCCCAGAAGGTCATGGCGACAATCGCGACCGCGCAGGCAATAGCGTTCAGAAGGCCGAACTGCGCGGCGGGAAAGCCGCTGTTCTGCAGGTAAACGGTTTGGTAGCCGCCGACGGCCATCGAGGCCCAGAAGGTGCCCTGCACCACGGCGAGCCGCAGCGCCTCGCTGTTCTGCGGCGTTACGGCGGGAAAATGAAATTTTTTCATGCGTTTTCATCCTTTTGTGAATTTTCAATACAACCCGTTTGGTCTAGGTACAGCGTATCGCAAAGCGGGGGCACTGTCAAGATTTTTCCGCGTTTTTTCCGGCGCAAATTGCGCGGCCGTCCGCGCGCGTCCGCCTTACGCGGACAGAATGTCGCTTTTTGTCGCTTTTTCCTAAGAAGATGGGAAGAACCGAGTAAAAATATCTCTGTTTTTCATCGCACGAACCAGTTGAAAAGAAGCCGTTAAAGTGATAAAATTTAATATCAATAATCCATTAAGAACGGCGCAGGCTGTGCGGCACGGCCATGCGCCTTTAAAGAATCACAAGCGGCGTGAAAAGTGAAAGGATGGTTGACGGTTATGCTGAACACAGATTTTACTTCCAAGTTTGTCAAAGAGGGGCTGACCTTTGACGACGTTCTGCTGATTCCCGCAGAATCAAACGTGCTGCCCGCGCAGGTGGATATTTCCACGCAGCTCACAAAGAAGATCCGGCTCAATACCCCGATTATGACAGCGGCGATGGATACCGTCACCGAGGCGGAAATGGCGATCGCGATCGCGCGTGAGGGCGGCGTCGGCATCATTCACAAGAATATGTCGATCGAGCGTCAGGCAGACCTTGTCGATATGGTCAAGCGCTCCGAAAACGGCGTTATCGTCGATCCGTTCTACCTTGCGCCGGACAACACGGTGCGCGAGGCGGACAGCCTCATGGGCCGCTACAAGATCTCCGGCGTGCCGATCTGTCAGGACGGCAAGCTCGTCGGCATCATCACGAACCGCGACCTCCGC
Organism: uncultured Oscillospiraceae bacterium; assembly: GCA_900549945.1. Taxonomy (GTDB): domain Bacteria; phylum Bacillota; class Clostridia; order Oscillospirales; family Acutalibacteraceae; genus Hominenteromicrobium. Next base: position 258 of record URQJ01000109.1, on the reverse strand, counting down.
TTCATGACCGACAAGGATTTCGACCAGAAGATCGCCGACGTCATGACGAAGGAAAACCTTGTCACCGCGCCGGTCGGCACCACCATGCTGGACGCACAGGAAATTCTTCGCCGCCACAGAATCGAAAAGCTCCCGATCGTCGATGAAAAGGGCTACCTCAAGGGCCTCATCACGATCAAGGATATTGAAAAGGCCGTGCAGTACCCGAATTCCGCGCGCGACGCCGGCGGCCGCCTGCTCTGCGGCGCGGCGATCGGC
>URQJ01000108.1 GCA_900549945.1 uncultured Oscillospiraceae bacterium | reverse complement strand
GGTTTTATATGCGGAAACGCCCCAGTTGCGGCATCGCAATCAACCGCGCGCCGACCGACAACGACCAGTATGTCGATGCGGACTGGAAGAAAATCGGCTACGACTGCCCGAGCGTCAAGGTGTACGACTGCGGCTGCACCGTGGAAAACGGCGTGGCGGCGATCACCTGCGCGCTGGGCCTCGCGGCCGTGTACCGCCGGCCGTTCCTCAGGCTCGAGTGCCGGTTTGAGATCGACGGCACAGGCCGCATCCGTGCAGAAATCGACGGCACGCGCGACACGGAGCTGGTTTTCCTGCCGCGCTTCGGCCTTCGGATGTTCCTGCCGAAGACGTTCAGCACGGCGGAGTATTTCGGCTACGGGCCGTATGAATCCTACTGCGACAAGCATCAGGCCTCGTACCTCGGCCGCTTCGCACAGCGCGCCGACGATCTCTTTGAGGACTACGTGAAGCCGCAGGAGAACGGAAGCCGCTTCGGCTGCAAGTCCGTCACCGTTACGGACGGCGCAGGCGCGGTGACCGTGACGAGCCCCGCCGATTTCTCGTTTAACCTTTCCGCCTACACGCAGGAGGAGCTTGCCGGAAAGAAGCACAACTACGAGCTCACGGAGAGCCCGGACATGGTGTTCTGCTTCGATTACAAGATGAGCGGCGTCGGCTCGAACAGCTGCGGCCCGCAGCTCACAAAGGCCATGCGCCTCGACGAGGAAAAGCTCGCGTTCCGCTTCGACCTCACCGTGGAATAACCGAATGATTTCGCCGCACCGTGCGCCCGCCGTATGGTGCGGCCTGTTCGATTTTGAATTTGCGGCGATAAAGGAGGCGGACGGCGTGAAACGAAAACTTTCGGCCTGCCTGCTGGCGGCGCTCCTGCTCTGCGGCCTTGCGGCCTGCGCAGAGGCGGTCAAAAGCCCGCTGGAGAGATCGAAGATCGCCGAGGCGTATGCCGAAGCGTGCTTTGCGGCGCGCATGGAGGCGCAGGGCGCCAGCGATTATACGATCACGAGCACGACGCAGGCGAAAAGCGGCGGCGATCCGGATCTGTATCAGATCTTGATCGACTACAGCGAAGGCGGCGCGGCACGGACGTACAGCTATGTGCTGCGGCTCGAGGGGGAAGCGGTCGTGCAGGTCGGCGGGGGCACCGTCGAGGAGATGACGGCGCTGCTCATCGCAGAAGCGGGTTAAAATTCCTGAATTTATAATCAAAATAGAAAGAGAACCGGACCGTACAATTTTTTGTGAAAATGCGTTTTTTCGCTTGCAAAAGGTTGTACGGTTTTTTATAATAGAGTTGTATAGACAAATCGGCAGCCGGGGCGGAGAACCGCACGCTTCGGCACGACCGCGCGCCGCCGCAGGCGCGGGGCGCGGGGAAAGGGAGTAGAGGCATGGCGGACACGGAAAGAAAAACGGCGAAGTACCGTTTTCTGGTGGAGACCATCAAGGAAAAAATCAGGGGCGGCGCATACGCGCCGGGCGAGCGGATGGAATCGGAGAACCGGCTTTCGGAGGAATTCGGCTACAGCCGCCAGACCGTGCGGCAGGCGCTCTCCGTTTTGGAGCGCGAGGGGCTGATCGAGCGCCGCCGCGGCAGCGGCACATACATCAGCAGCGAAAGCCGCAGGCCGCCGCGCGGCAGCAATGTGGCCATCGTTACGACGTATATCTCAGACTATATCTTCCCGACGATCATCCGCGGCATTGAGGAGACGCTGACCGGCGCGGGCTACAGCCTGACGCTCGGCGTGACGAACAACCACGTCGAGGACGAGGGCCGTATTTTACAGTCGCTGATCAGCCGAAAGATCGACGGCGTGATCGTGGAGGGCACGAAAACGGCGTTTCCGAACCCGAATGTGGAGCTTTACCGCAAGCTTGAAAAGATGGGCGTGCCGGTCGTCTTTTTCAACAGCTATTACCGCGACCTCCCGAATGCCGTCTACGTCGTGACCGACGACAAAAAGGCCGGGCGGCAGGCCGTGGAGCTGCTGCTCACGAAAGGCTGCCGCAGGCTCGGCGGCGTGTTTAAATCGGACGACACGCAGGGCCACGGGCGCTACGCGGGCTTTTCGGAGGGGCTGATCCGCAACGGCTGCTCGATCGGCGACGACTGCGTCGTGTGGTACACCACGGCGGAGCGCAGCCGGCTCTTCCGCCCGGACAACCGCGATTACATGTTCGAGCGGCTGCGCGGCTGCGACGGCATCGTCTGCTACAACGACCAGATCGCCTACGGCGTGATCGACCTCTTGACGAGCCGCGGCGTGCGCGTGCCCGAGGATGTGCTCGTCGTCGGCTTTGACAACTCGAGCATTTCCGAGTATTCGCCGGTGAAGATTACCTCGTTCGCGCACCCGAAGGACGAGATGGGGCGCATCGCGGCGAACAAGCTCATCAACATGCTGCGCGGCACCGAGCCGGAATACCCGCTCGTACTCGATATGCCGCTCTTTGAAAAGCAATCGACCGCGCGGTGAGCGGGGCATTTGGCCGCAAAGTGTTTCAGGATTATAATGCTTTGGCGCTGTAATAGATTTTACCGAAAGGAATGAAAAACATGAAAAGCACAGTATGGAAAGCATTCACACGAAACCGGAGGGTGAATGGAATCTGAGCCCTCCAATCCATCAGGAGGAAGAATTTTGTTTAACGAAGAAAAAATCATTGCGAAATGGGCCGCTGACATGTATGATGCGAACGAAACAGATACGGCCGATGTGGACTTTGCGCTGTCGATCGTTGGCGATGCACCGAAAAGGATTCTGGAAGTCGCGTGCGGAAGCGGGCGCATCCTTGTGCCGCTGGCAAAGGCGGGGCATGATGCCGCGGGTCTGGATATAGACGCGGATATGCTGGATAAGATTTCGCCGAAGGCGGCCGGCCTGCAGAATATCCGCTGGCGGCGCTCCGATGTTATCAGGGACGATTGGGGTACAGGCTACGAGGTCGTCCTGCTGGCAGCCAATTTTCTGTTTAACATTGTCACCGACATGGATTACGGCCGGGCGCAGGCATGCGTCATACGCAAAGCGGCTGATGCGCTTGTTCCCGGCGGGCATCTTTACATCGATTACGGCTACACCCTTCATCCCGAGAATTGGTTTGACACACCCGGAGAGACGGTGATCTGGCAGGGGACGGACAGCAGAGGCAATACGGGGAAAATGGCCCTGCACTCGAGCACGTTCGACAGTAAAACACAGCTCGTCCGCTTCAGGCGATGCTTTGAGTTGACCCTTGCCGACGGCACAAAAATCAGGCAGGAGCTGCCATGTGTCCGCCACTTTGCGACATTCGGGCAGATCCGCGGCTGGCTGGAGGCCGCCGGTTTCGCTCTCGAAGCGGTATACGGCGATTACGAGTGGAATCCCGTAAGCGAGAGGACGAACAGACTGATCCTTTGGGCGAGAAAGAAATAACCCCGAGCCTCAAGCGGGGATTTCCAAAAGGGCGGCGAATGACTGCATAGGAAATATACGGCGGCGGAAATCCAAGCAGAATAAAGTGTTTTTTAAATAGATCTCGATAAAGACTACATTGCAAAGGAGCAAGCAACATGAAAATCGAAAAACTGACACCGGCATTCAAGGATTACCTCTGGGGCGGTACGAAGCTGCGCGATGTGTACGGCAAAAACTGCGATTACGAGAAGGTTGCTGAAAGCTGGGAGCTTTCAACCCACCCGGCGGGCCAGAGTGTCCTTTCGGGCGGCGAGTTCGATGGCCTCACCTTCGGCGATTACGTCGAAAAGGCCGGCCGCGGCGTACTTGGCACGAACTGCGCGCGCTTCAAGGAATTCCCGGTGCTCATCAAGTTCATCGACGCGAAGGACCCGCTTTCCGTGCAGGTGCACCCGAGCGACGAATATGCGCTGCGCGTGGAGGGCGAATACGGCAAGACCGAGATGTGGTACGTCGTGGACTGCGACCCCGGCGCCTCGCTCTACTTCGGCGTAAACCGCGCGATCACGAAGGACGAGTTCAGAAAGCGCATCGAGGAGAACACGCTGACCGACGTGCTCTATAAGGCCGACGTGAAAAAGGGCGACGTGTTCTTTATCCAGTCCGGCACGATCCACGCGATCGGCGCGGGCATCCTGATCTGCGAGATCCAGCAGAATTCGAACACGACGTACCGCGTGTACGATTACGGCCGCCGCGGCGCGGACGGCAAGCTGCGCGAGCTGCACATCGACAAGGCGATCGACGTTTCGACACTGACGCCGAGCGACACGGCCGACAAGCAGAGCGCGCCCGAAAAGATCCCGGGCGGCGTAAAAACGGCGCTCGCCTCCTGCGAATACTTCACGACCGAAAAGTACGAGATCGACGGCGCGGTGGAGATCGACGTGGACGGCAGCTCCTTCGCCTCGCTCGTCGTGACCGAGGGTGCGGGCACGGTGACGGGTGCGGAAAACGCAGTCGGCTTCAAGGCGGCGGACAGCCTGTTCGTCCCGGCCGGCGCGGGCAAGGTGACGGTCAGCGGCAAATGCACGATCGTAAAAACGACGGTTTAATCCGGTGGAGCGCGCGGGGGTTTGGGCCGCCGCGCGGAAAGGACGAAGCGATGAAAATGGATTTTGTGGATGAAGCGGCGCTTGCGGCGGAGGAAACGCCGGCTCGTGCTTGTCGGCGAGCCGATGGGTCTCTTTATGGCAGAGGCGCCCGGCGAGCTGGAGGACGTCGAGCACTTCACGGCGGCGGTCGCCGGCGCGGAGTACAACGTGGCGGTCGGCCTTTCGCGGCTCGGCCATACGGCGCTCTACTGCACGCGCCTCGGCGACGACCCGATCGGCCGCCGCATTTTGAAGAGCATGGCGGCAAACGGCGTCGCGGCCGACCTCGTGACGGTGACGGATACGGCTCCGACCGGCTTCATGATGAAGGGCAGCACCGCGGTCGGCGACCCGAAGATCGCGTATTTCCGCCGCGGCAGCGCGGCCTCGCAGATCTCGACGCACGACATCGACAAGCTAGACCTGTTCGGATGCGACTTTCTGCACGTGACCGGCATTTTCCCTGCGGTGTCGAAATCGGCGCTCGAGGCCGTAAAGCGGCTGATGGCGCGCGCCAAGGCGCTCGATATGTTCGTATCGTTCGACCCGAATCTGCGCCCGCAGCTCTGGGGGGACGAAAAGGAGATGGTGCGCACGCTGAACGCGCTCGCCGCCGAGGCAGACCTTGTGCTGCCCGGCATCCATGAGGGAAAGATCCTCACAAAGAAAGAGACGGCTGCGGAAATCGCCGCGTTCTACCATGACCGCGGCGTAGACAGCGTGATCGTGAAGCTCGGTGCGGACGGCGCGTACTGGTCTACGGGCGGTGAGAGCGGCACGGTGCCGGCGTTCCCGGTCAAAAGGATTGTCGACACGGTCGGCGCGGGCGACGGCTTTGCGGCCGGCGTGCTCTCGGCGGTGGCCGAGGGGCTTTCGCTCAGCGAGGCGGCGCGCCGCGGCACGGTGATCGGCTCGATCCAGATCACGCACCGAGGCGACAACGAGGGCCTGCCGACGCGCGAAGATTTGGACGCGGCGGTGCGGGCCGGCATCGTTTAAAACAGGATAAGGAGAAGCATCATGCGGGCAAAACGCGTATATTTAATTGTACTCGACAGCGTCGGCATCGGGGAGATGCCGGACGCGGCGCGCTTCGGCGACGCGGGCAGCAACACGCTTTTGAGCTGTTCGAAAAGCCCGCGCTTTGCGCTGCCAAACCTCGGCGCGCTCGGGCTTTTCAACATAGACGGCGTGGCGTGCGGAAAAAGGACGGACACGCCGTCCGCCGCATTTGCGCGGCTCTCGGAGAAATCGAACGGCAAGGATACGACGGTCGGCCACTGGGAGATCGCGGGCGTCGTGTCAGAAAAAGCAATGCCTACCTATCCCCATGGATTTCCGGAGGAAATTATTGAGGAATTTGAAATGAGCACCGGAAGAGGAACGCTGTGTAATCTTCCATACTCCGGGACAGATGTAATACGGGATTATGGAAGGGAGCATGTCCGTACCGGAAAACTGATCGTCTATACTTCCGCGGATAGCGTATTCCAGGTTGCGGCCCATGAAGATGTGATCCCTCTGGAAGAATTATATGAGGACTGCCGGAAGGCAAGAGCCATACTGAAAGGCGAGCACGGCGTAGGACGCGTGATCGCAAGGCCCTTTGTTGGAGAATATCCAGATTATGCAAGGACGGTGAACCGCCATGATTTTTCCCTGGAACCGCCAGGACAGACGATTCTGGATGCGCTTAGGGAGGCAGGATATGCGGTCATCGGCGTAGGCAAGATCTATGATATCTTTGCAGGAAAAGGGATAACCGAGACCTATCCCAATGAAGGGAATACCCGGAATATGGAACGAACCCTGGAATTGACAGACAGAGATTTCGAAGGGCTGTGCTTCGTGAATCTGGTCG
>URQJ01000107.1 GCA_900549945.1 uncultured Oscillospiraceae bacterium | reverse complement strand
CTTTCCCTACACGACGCTCTTCCGATCTCTGATGGGCGGCCAGCGCCCGTTCCTGCGCGAGCGGGACTGGGTGCGCTACAGCCTCGCGCAGCCGTTTTCCCACGCGCCGGGGACAAAATTCCAGTACAACAACGTGGGTCCGTACCTCGCCGGCGTGCTCGTGCAGCGCCGCGCGGGCTGCACGCTCGATAAATACCTGACGCCGCGCCTGTTCGAGCCGCTCGGCATCACAGCCCCGACGTGGGAAACCGACCCGCTCGGCTATTCCTTCGGCGCGGGCGGCCTGTTCCTCTGCGTTTCGGAGCTTCTGCGCTTCGGCGAGCTGCTTCTCGCCGGCGGAAAATGGAACGGGCGGCAGCTTCTCCCGGCCGAATACGTCGCCGAGGCCTCGGCCAAGCAGGTTGAAAACGGCGCGGAGGGCTACGGCTATCTCTTCTGGCGCGGCGCGCACAATTCGTTCCGCGCCGACGGCAAATACGGCCAGTTCGCGATCGTCCTGCCCGACGACAACGCCGTCATCGCCGTCAACGCGGAAAGCCGCGAGCAGAACCGCCTGCTCGCCTTCCTGCTCGAAAACAAGGCGCTGCTCCTCGGCGGTATGTAATTCTTCTGCAATGTGCACTGTATTTCGCCCCGCACTGTAAAGTACGTTTCCTTTACGCAAGTGCTTCGGCTGTGCACGCCGCGCATGCGGCCCTTTCGATTCGCCAAAGCCGACGCGCCGCCCCGGTTTTCCGCATGCCGGCCGCGCCCCCGAAGCCACCGGGGGCGCAAATTTTTTCCGTGCGGCAGCGCCTTGTCCGCTTGACGTTTACCGCTGCGCGTTATACAATAGATACAGAATGCGGGGCGCGCTCAGGTGCAGAGCTGGACGCCGTCCGAATCCTCGCGGCGCAAAGCGATCACCGCGCCGCGGATCAGATAGGCCGCCGGGTCGCCCAGCGGGCTCACACCGACGCACTCCACGCGGGTGCCGGAGATCAGCCCGATATCCTGTAAGCGCCGGCGCATCGCGCCCTGCGTCTCGATGGCGCGCACCACGGCGCTCTGCCCGCACCGCAGTGAGGAGAGCGCCCGCTGCTTTTCCGTTTGTTCCATAAACATGTCCCCCTTTTCTCTGCTCTCAGTGTATGCGGGCGGGCTGCTTTTGGTGCACCGGCGCGGGCGCGGCGCCCCGAAAATTTCAGTTATCAGAAAGGTTGATTCCAATGGCAATGAAAGTCGGCATTCAGCTCTATTCCGTGCGCGACGAAATGAAAAAGGACCCGATCAGCGCGATCCGTCAGGTCGCTGAAATCGGCTACAAGAACCTCGAGTTCGCGAGCTCCAGCGCAGACACCGACCCGGGCGTCGGCTTCGGCGTGGACGCGGACACGATGGCAAAGCTGCTCGAGGAGACCGGCACAAAGATGGTCAGCGGCCACATCCGCCCGATCGACGAGAACACGATCGGCGCGATCATCGAATACCACGAGAAGATCGGCACGAAGTACCTCGGTCAGTCCGCCGATTTCTACACGAGCTACGACCACCTGATGGAGCGCTGCGCCTATTACAACTGGGTCGGCGAGAAGCTCGCGGCGCACGGCATGCAGTTCCTCATCCACAACCACTACCACGAGTTCCAGAAGCTGAACGGCAAGGAGATCCTGTACCACATCATGGACAACACGGACCCGAGATACGTCAGCTTTGAGCTCGACACCTTCTGGGCGATGCGCGGCGGCATGGACCCGGTCGAGGTTATGAAGCGCCTCGGCTCCCGCCTGAAGCTCGTCCACCAGAAGGATTTCTCCAAGACCTCCGCGTCGCCGATCAACCTTTGGACGGTCAAGGACCCGGAGACGCTGATCACCCGTGACACCTTCGGCGAAGGCATGGACCCGAAGGATTTCTGCGAGATCGGCACCGGCATCATGGACATCCAGTCGATCATCGACACGGCGAATGCGCTCGGCGCGGAGTACATCGTCCTCGAGCAGGATCACACGCAGCTCACCCAGATGGAGAGCGTGCGCATCAGCATGGACAGCTTCAAGAAGTTCTCCGGTCTCGACTGGTAACGCCCATCGCGTTTTCCGCAAAAACACCCGCCGCGCGCTGCTTTCGGCTGCGGGCGCCATATCCCAGACAAAAAGCCGCAGGCCTTTACAGGTCTGCGGCTTTTCTCTTTTCCTGCCCTTATGCGTCGAATCGCGGCTCGTCCTCCCCGCCGGGCAGCGCGTGCAGCACGTCCTCGAGCCCGCAGCGCCGGCAGACGTCCGTGAGCCCCGAAAGGATCTCATCGCGCGGGAAATTCCGCGCTTCAAGCTCCGCATCCGGCAGCGCGTTCAGCGCGCTGTAGAAGCGGAGCGCTGCCGCCAGCCCGTCCCGGTCGTCCGGGTCAAGGCGCTCGTAAAGCAGATCCTCCGCCGCACACAGCTCGCCCGCGCGGACCATGGCCAGCAGCGTTTCCGTAAGTTCCGCGCCTGATACACCGCTTTTTTGCTGCAAAACAACATCCGCCCGGCGCGCCGGCGTTTTCCGGAACAGCACGCGCGCCAGCGTCTCCGCGATGATCTCAATTTGGCGCATCAGCCAGTCCTGATGGTACATGCGCTCGCCTCCCTGCATTCTGCTTCCAGTATAGCAGGATGCGGCGCAGGCGTCAATCCCCCCCGTACTGCTCGTCGAGGTCGTTTTCGAGCGCGATGCGCAGCAGCCGGTTGTACTTCGCCGTGCGGTCGCTGCGGCACGGCGCGCCCGACTTGATGAACCCGGCATTCACGGCGACGGCGAGGTCGGCGATCGTCGTGTCCTCGGTCTCGCCGGAGCGTTGGGAAAGGATCGTTTTCATGCCGCTGCCGCGTGCGAGCTCGATGGCCGTCAGCGTCTCGGTCAGCGTGCCGATCTGGTTCGGCTTGACGAGCAGCGCGTTCGCCGCGCGTCGCTCGATACCCTCGCGGATGCGCGCGGGGTTCGTGACGAACAGGTCGTCGCCGACCAGCATCGTCTTTTTGCCGATGCGCTCGGTCAGCGTCGTCCACGCCGGGAAATCCTCCTCGCCGAGCGGATCCTCGACCGAGCGGATCGGGTACTTCTCGCAGAGCTTTTCCCAATAGCCGATGAGCTGCGCCGAAGAATAGCGCGTGCCGCGCTTTGGCAGCAGGTAGCCGTCCTGCGCCGCCCACTCGCTCGAGGCGGCGTCCAGCGCGATCTGGATCTCGTCGGTCGTGTAGCCCGCGGCGCCGATCGCCTCGAGGATCACCTCGATGGCCGCCTCGTCGCTCGCGAGATCCGGCGCAAAGCCGCCCTCATCGCCGACAGCGACCGAAAGCGAGCGGCTTTTCAGGATGCCGCCGAGCGCGTGGTAGACCTCGGCGCCCATGCGCACGGCGTCGGAAAACCGCTTCGCGCCGACCGGCATGATCATAAACTCCTGTATGTCGATGTTGTTCGACGCGTGCGCGCCGCCGTTGAGGATATTCATCATCGGCACAGGCATTTTGCGGGCGTTCGCGCCGCCGAGAAAGCGGAACAGCGGCTGGCGGTAGTGCGCCGCGAGCGCTTTTGCGGCCGCGAGCGACACGGCCAGCATCGCGTTTGCGCCGAGTTTCTCCTTGTTTTTCGTGTTGTCGAGCTCGATCAGAATGCGGTCCACCTCCTGAACCGTCACCCGCGGGATGTGCTCGAGCACCGGGGCGATCGTCTCCGAAACGCCCGCGACCGCCTTCTGCACGCCCTTGCCGCCGTAGCGCTTTTTATCGCCGTCGCGCTTCTCGTGCGCCTCAAACTTGCCGGTCGAGGCGCCGGATGGCGCGTTCGCCACGCCGACCGAGCCGTCGCTGAGCACCACGGTCGCGCTCACGGTCGGCGTGCCGCGGGAATCGAGCACCTCCGCCGCAAAAACCTTCTGAATTTTCATAAGCCTCACCCTTCCTGCATCTTTTGAAAATAGTCTGCGCATTTCGGAAAGGGTTTATACCAAATAAAAGGAGGACCGCCCGCCGCTTTCCGCAGGGACGATCCTCTTTCGATCCATTCAGATATGTGTGCGCATCGCAGGAAACGCAGGGCTTCTATGCCCCTGCGCGTTTTCTCCGCCGAATTTCGCTTGGCATGAAGCGTGCCGAATCAAGCGCGCACTGTAAAACCAGATGGGCTTTACAGGGTCATGCCCAGCTCCACTTCATCGTCGTCGCTTCTGCCGGTTTCCGTAAATCCGATTTTCTGATACAGCTTATACGCCGCTTCATTTTCGGGGTTACAAGTGAGCAGAACGGTTTTTGAGCTTCCAAACGGCGCCGAAGCAATGTACTCGAGAATTTTCCGCAGCGCCCCTTTGCCATACCCATTCCCCTGAAAAGCGCTGTCGATCATCATGTGCCAAATATTATACGCTTCTTCATCGTAATCATAGATAACCATGACGTAGCCGACCATTTTATCTGCTGCGTATATGCCAAACGGCACGCATTGGCTGTAGTAGACATACGCCTGCGCAAGACTGCGAATGGGGTTTGAAACATACTTCTCCTGTCCTGCTGCAAGCTTCAAGCCGAAGCAGTCCAAAAAGTTGGATTCATCGATTTTCCTTAGGGTGATACTGTCCATTATTTTCCTCCATGATCGGGAGGGTTAACGCAAGGATACCCTCCAATTTATGTGTTTCCGAATATTCTGCATCGCCATAATGAACAACCCCTTTTCAAAATTAAATTCAGGCTTGGCTTTATATCACTTACACAAAGTTCGACGGGTTCACGCGGTCGCCGTTCTGGTACACCTCAAAGTGCAGGTGGTTGCCGGTGGAATTACCGGTGGAGCCCGCATACCCAATAACCTGTCCCTTCTGCACGTATTCGCCGGCCGATACCGCAAGCGAGCTGCAATGCGCGTAGCGCGTGGAATACGTGTCGTTATGCCAAATGAGCACGTTATTGCCCCAAGACCAGTGGTACTCGGCCGAGATGACCTGACCGGATTCCGAAGCGTAGATCGGCGTGCCGTAGGGGATGCCGATGTCGAGGCCCCTGTGGCCGTTGTTGCCGTAATACTGCGTGATGCTCTCGTAGCCGTAGCCGGCGAGCGGCCAGCTGAACGAAAGGCTGCCGGTATTCAAAACGCTGCTGTCGTTGTTCGAGCCGGAGCCGGACGAACCGCCGCTCTGGTTCTGCTGGTTCTGCAGCGCCTGCTGGCGCTCCTCTTCCTCGCGGGCCGCCTGCTCGCTGCGCTGGTCGATCAGCGTCTCAAGCTGCGAGAGGTATTCGGCGCTCTCGGCCTCATTCTCCGCGATCAGGTCCTCCGCCTCAGCGCTCTGGATCTGCAGTTCCTCGATCAGCCGGGCGTTTTCCTCCTCCATTACCTGAAGATCCGCCTGCTTGCTCTCAAGATCCTTCTTCTGGTCGGCGAGCTCCTCCTTCTGAACCTTCAGCTCGTCGCGCTGCTCCTGCGTGAGGAGCATGTATTCCTTAATCTGTTCCATCAGCTGCTTATCGTGGCGGGTGACACTCTCCATCGCCTCGGAGCGGATCGAAAAGTCGTACAGGCTCGTGGAATCGAGCAGAATCTGCAAAGTCGTAAGATCGCCGCCAGCCTTATAGAGCGCGCTCAGACGCACCTTGAGCTGCTCGAGCGTGTCGGCATATTCAGCGTCGGCCTTTTCGATTTCATCCTCCAGCGCGCTGATGCTGTCGTTCAGCTCGTCGATACGCGCGCGGGCGAGGTCGATGCTCTCCTGATAATTCTGGATCTGTTCGACAAGCGTCGCCTGATACGCTTCGGCGTCCGCCGTTTCGGAGCGCAGCGCGTCGAGCCGCGCGTTCAGCTCCGCCGCCTCGGCTTCGTTCTGCTCCTGCTTCGCCTTGACCTCACTGATCTGCGCGTCGTATTCGCTTGTCGTCGTCGCAAAAACATTCGTGGAAACCAGCAGTGTCAAAGCCAGTATACCGGAAATAATGCGCATGTTCCTTTTCTTCATATGCAAAACTCCATAACTGCACCGCGCAAAGCCGCGGGCTTTTTTGTTCTGCAATATAATATATTACAAACCAGTAACTTTTTCAAGCCTTTTTTGAAATAAATTTGTAATTATCTTTTACAAAAGCAAAAACACTCACACTTCCCACAAGGACCCGGCTATTCTTTCTTCAATTTTCAGCAAATCCGCCATACTCCCGATACACTGCACCGCATCTGCATCCGCAAGCCCCGGCGCCCCGCTGTAATCGGCGCCGAACACCTCGAGCGCCGGAAAAAGCTCCCGCAGGGGGAACAGCACGAACGCACGCGACGAGATGCCGGGGTGCGGCAGCGTCAGCTCCTTCTCCGCGCAGGCCGCGCCCTTGTACAGGAGCAGGTCGAGGTCGATCGTGCGCGCGCCGTGGTAGGTGCGGCGCACGCGCCCGAGCGCCGCCTCTATGCCGAGGCAGATCGGAAGAGC
>URQJ01000106.1 GCA_900549945.1 uncultured Oscillospiraceae bacterium | reverse complement strand
GCACCCGCCGCCGCCATCGAGCTGCCGGACGGCCAGATCGTCACCGGGCGCACGACCGCGCTCTTCGGCGCCTCCTCCGCTGCGATGCTGAACGCGCTCAAAACGCTCGCCGGTATCGACGACGCGATCAAGCTGATCTCCCCGACCGTGATCGGGCCGATCCAGACGCTTAAGACCGACTACATGCAGAGCCGCAACCCGCGCCTGCACACGGACGAGATGCTCGTCGCGCTCGCGATCAGCGCTGCGACCGATGAAAATGCGATGCGCGCCATGCAGCAGCTCGACGCCCTGAACCGCTGCGACGCGCATTCCACGGTCATCCTCTCGAATGTGGATGACAGCGTGTTCAAGCGCCTCGGCGTGAACATCACCTGCGAGCCGACCTACGAGAACAACAATCTCTACCACAAATAAGCCATAAAAACAGGCGGGCGCCGGTATCTATCCGGCGTTCGCCTGCTTTTTTCTTAAATATTGTACTTAGAAATGTAGGCCGGCTATGCCGCGGAAAACGCGGCTGCATCGGTTTCCCGCCCCCTCCTCACAGCGAGCCGCCGAACTCCAAGAGCTGCGGCACGGAGCTTTCCAGCGCGGCGGCCGTTTTGATCTCGAGCACGACGCGCACACCGGCCGCACGGGCGCGGTCCAGCCGTTCGTGCAGGTAATATGCAGCTCGGAAAAGAACGCCCCGAAGCTGTCCATAGCCTCGGGGCATTTGGTATTATTTTAGAATCTGTCGCGCTTCACATACGAGGTGTGGAGGATCTCGTGCGCCTTATGGCAGCCCGCCGGGCCGCCCATCCACTCGTAGCACTCATGGACGACCGGGTTCAGGTGGCTCTTGCGGAGCGTCTTAGCCTCGTCCTCATCATAGAGCGCCTTTGCACGGAGCGCCTTGATGTCCGTAAAGCTGCGGACCGACGCCGGCTGGATCGGCTGGCCGCCGCCGTTGACGCAGCCGCCCGGGCAGCACATGACTTCCACAATGTGGTAATCCGCCTCGCCCTTCTCAATCTTTGCGAGCAGCTCGTTCGCATTGTTGAGACCGCTGACGACCGCAACCTTCACATCCATGCCCGCGACCTTGTACACGGCCTCCTTGAAGCCCTGCGTGCCGCGGATCTCCTTGTATTCGACATTCGCGTGGTCGGTGCCCTCGAGCACATCCGCCGCGGTGCGCAGCGCAGCCTCAAGCACGCCGCCGGTCGCGCCGAAGATCGTCGCAGCGCCGGTGGAAACACCCATCGCCGGGTCGAAATCCTCCTCGGGCAGGCGCTGGAAATTGAGCTGCGCCATCTTGATCATACGGGCGAGCTCGCGCGTGGAAATCGAAATATCAACGTCCGGCAGGCCGGCCGCATTCTCGTCGTTGCGCAGAATCTCAAACTTCTTCGCGACGCACGGCATGACGGAAACGGAAACGATCTTTTCGGGGTCGATGCCCTCCTTCTCGGCGTACCACGTCTTGATGAGCGCGCCGGTCATCTGCTGGGGAGACTTGCAGGAGGAAAGATTCTCGGTGAGATTCGGATAATAGTGCTCGCAGAACTTGACCCATCCGGGCGAGCAGGAGGTGATGATCGGCAGCTTGCCGCCGTTCTTCACGCGGTCGATGAACTCGGTCGCTTCCTCCATGATCGTCATATCGGCGCCGAAATCGGTGTCGAACACCTTGTCGAAGCCGAGGCGGCGCAGCGCGGCAACCATCTTGCCCTCGACATTCGTGCCGATCGGCATGCCAAACTCCTCGCCGAGCGCAGCGCGGACAGCCGGCGCCGTCTGCACAATCACGATCTTATCCGGATCGTTGATCGCGTCGATCACGTCCTGCGTGTTGTCCTTTTCGGTGAGCGCGCCCGTCGGACAGGCGTTGATGCACTGGCCGCAGGAGACGCAGGCCACGTGGCTGAGCGGCTGCTCAAACGCGCAGCCGATCTCGGTGTCGAAGCCGCGGTTGTTTGCGCCGATCACCGCGACGTGCTGCTGCTGGCAGGCCGCGACACAGCGGCGGCACAGGATGCACTTCGCGTTGTCGCGCTCGAGGTGCAGCGTGGAATAATCCTTCTTGCCCGCAGGCACGGCGCCCTCAAAGCGGTTTTCATCGTCTATGCCCATGTCATTGCAGAGCTTCTGCAGTTCGCAGGTGCCGCTTCTCTTGCAGGAGAGGCACTTGCGGTCGTGCACGGAAAGCAGCAGCTCCAGCGTCATTTTTCTGGATTTCTGCACCTTCGGCGTGTTGGTGAAAACCTCCATGCCTTCGTTTACGGGATATACGCACGCGGCGACGAGCGAACGCGCGCCCTTAACCTCGACCATGCACATGCGGCATGCGCCGATCTGGTTGATGTCCTTCAAGAAGCAAAGGGTAGGAATGTCGATTCCGGCTTCTCTAGCAGCTTCAAGGATCGTGCTGCCGGCAGGCACTTCGCAGGCCATGCCGTTGATCTTGATGTTTACCATATCCATTGTATACACACTCCTTCCTTATTTCTTCTCGATCGCGTCGAACTTGCACTTCTCACGGCAGACACCGCACTTGATGCACTTCTGCGTATCGATGACGTGCGGCTGGCGAACCGCGCCGGAGATCGCGCCGACCGGGCAGTTGCGCGCGCAGAGCGTGCAGCCCTTGCACTTGTCGGCGTCGATGACATAATTCGTGAGTGCCTTACATGCGCCGGCCGGGCAGCGGTGCTCGGTGACGTGTGCAATGTACTCGTCGCGGTAATATTTGAGTGTGGAGAGAACCGGGTTCGGCGCGGTCTGGCCGAGGCCGCACAGCGAGTTCTCCTTGATGTAGTAGCAGAGCTCCTCGAGCTTGTCGATGTCCTCGAGCGTGCCGTTGCCGCTCGTGATCTTGTTGAGAATCTCGAGCAGGCGCTTCGTGCCGACGCGGCACGGCGTACACTTGCCGCAGGATTCATCGACCGTGAATTCGAGGAAGAATTTCGCGATATCGACCATGCAGGTCGTCTCGTCCATGACGATCAGGCCGCCGGAACCCATCATGGAGCCGATGGCGATCAGCGAATCATAGTCGATCGGCGTATCGATGAGCGATGCCGGGATGCAGCCGCCGGAGGGGCCGCCGGTCTGCGCGGCCTTGAACTGGTGGCCGCCCGGGATGCCGCCGCCGATTTCTTCGACGACCTCGCGCAGCGTGGTGCCCATCGGAACCTCGACGAGGCCGGTGTTGTTGATCTTGCCGCCGAGCGCGAAAACCTTTGTGCCGGGGCTCTTCTCGGTGCCGATGCTGCGGAACCAGTCGGCGCCCTTGAGGAAAATCTGCGGGATGTTCGCATACGTCTCCACGTTGTTGAGCACGGTCGGCTTCTGGAACAGGCCCTTGAGCGCCGGGAACGGCGGGCGGCATCTCGGCTCGCCGCGCTTGCCCTCGATGGAGGTCATCAGCGCGGTTTCCTCGCCGCAGACGAACGCGCCTGCGCCGAGGCGCAGCTCGATGTCAAAATCAAAGCCGGAATCGAAGATATTCTTGCCGAGCAGGCCGTATTCGCGCGCCTGATCGATCGCGATCTGCAAACGCTTGACGGCGATCGGGTACTCAGCGCGGATGTAGACGTAGCCCTGCGTCGCGCCAATCGCGTAGCCGGCGATCGTCATCGCCTCGATCACGCTGTGCGGGTCGCCCTCGAGGATCGAGCGGTCCATGAACGCGCCCGGGTCGCCCTCGTCGGCATTGCAGCACACGTATTTCTGGTCGGCCGCGTTGGCCGCCGCAAATTTCCACTTGAGGCCCGTCGGGAAGCCCGCGCCGCCGCGGCCGCGCAGACCGGAATCGAGCATCGTCTGGATGACCTGCTCCGGCGGGATCTTCTCGGAGAGGATCTTGCCGACCGCCTGATAGCCGTCGAGCGCGATGTACTCGTCGATGATTTCCGGGTTGATCACGCCGCAGTTGCGCAGCGCAACGCGCATCTGCTTCTCATAGAACTTCGTCTCGTTGAGGGACTTCGTCGTGGAATCGTCGACGACGGTCTCCTTGTAGAGGAGGCGCTTGACGATACGGCCCTTGAGGAGATGCTCCTCGACGATTTCGGGTACATCCTCGGGGGTGACCATGCTGTAGAAAGCGCCCTCCGGGTAAACGATCATAATCGGGCCGAGCGCGCAGAGGCCGAAGCAGCCGGTCCGAACGACGTTGACTTCCTTTTCAAGGCCTTTGGCGTTGATCTCCTCGTGCAGCTTCTCGATGATCTTCTCGCTGTTCGAGGAGGTGCAGCCTGTGCCGCCGCAGACCAGAACATTGGAACGGAACATAGTTATACCTCCTTATTTCTGATTTGCACCGATGGTGTATTCTGTGACGACATTGCCGTTGACCAGATGGTCGTTGACAACGCGCAGCGCCTTCTCGGCCGTCATCTTTACGTATGTAGTCTTTTCGCCGTTCGCATCGATGACCTCGACAACCGGCTCGTACTGGCAGATGCCGATGCAGCCCGTCTGCGTGACCATGATATCGGAAAGCTCGCGCTTTGCGACCTCATCGACGATCGCGGTGAGCACGGGTCTTGCGCCCGCGGCGATGCCGCAGGTCGCCATGCCGACGAGCACGCGGGTCTTGGCCTCGGAGTTCTCGCGGATATTGACCGCGGCTCTCGCTTTATCTCGAATTGCCTGAAGTTCAGCTAATGATTTCATTTTAAAGCCTGTTCCTTTCTGCGCCGTGCGCATTTGGTGGTTCATGATGGTCAGGCACCGATCTCCCCGTCCATCTCTAAAAGATAATCCCGGATCCATGCGGAAACCTCCGGCTCGCTGAAGGGGACCTCCCCGAGCTGCTCCCGAAGCTCCCGCGTGTCGAGGGCGGTATGCCGCTCGGCGCCGTCCGCGCACGTTTTCGTGCGGATATACACGAAATCGATCTCGGGATTGCAGGTGATCAGAAGGTGCATGACGGAGGCGATATCGCCGAGCGGGATCATATCGACGTGCGAGGGGCGGAAAACCGCCGTCAGCGTCGTGCCGGCGCCGGGCGCCGAGTCGATCGTGAACGAGCCGCCCGTCATCTCCGCCTCCATCTTAAAAAGCGGTACGCCGAGGCCGACCTTGCGGGTCGTGCGGGTCGTGAAAAACGGGTCGATCACGCTTTTCACCTGCTCCTCGCTCATGCCGCAGCCGTTGTCCTCCACCGTGATGGCGAGCGTGTCGGCCGGAACCGATTCCTCCACCCGGATCGTCGTGAGCGACGCGCCGGCGCGGATCGAGTTCTGCGCGATGTCCATCACGTTCAGCGAAAGCTCCCGCATCGCCTTACGCCGTGTATTTCGCGAGGATCTTATCCACGTCCTCCGGCACGAGGCGGCCGTAAACGTCCTCGTTGACCGTGAGGACCGGCGCAAGGCCGCAGGCGCCGATGCAGCGGCAGGCCGTGAGCGAGAACAGGCCGTCCTCGGTACATTCCTCCGGCTGGATGCCGAGCTTCGCGATCAGGCGGTCGAGCACCTTATCCGCACCCTTGACATAACATGCGGTGCCAAGGCAGATGGAGACGTTGTACTTGCCCTTCGGGGTCAGCGAGAACTGTGAGTAGAACGTGGAGACGCCGTAGACCTCCTCGAGGGAAACGTCGAGCCCTCTCGCGATTTCCTTCTGCACCTCGATCGGCAGATAACCGTAGATTTCCTGTGCACCCTGCAGCGCGGGCATGACCGCGCCCTGCCGTCCCTTCAGCGACTCGATCAGATCGAGAAGCTTCTGGTGCTGCTCGGGAGTATCGGTAAACGGTATGGTACTGATACGCTTTTGCATTGTATTTCCTCCCTGAAAAAATAATGGTAAGTGTTTTCAAGCCGCGTGCCGCCCTTTCAGGCGCAGCGCACCCAGAGCGCGCGGCACGTCTCTTTGCATTATATCAAAATAGATATACAATATAATTCCCCTGAGGAATTAAAAGCGAATCTTTGCCATTCATCTGACGAAAATTTCTTGAATTTTTTTGCCGCAAAACACAAATTTTTCCGTTTTTCTTCGCCAAAAAAGCATACAGATTCGGTATACATTCCAAAAATCGTCTTTTAGTTTGTTCATATTTTTATCGATATTATATATCGATATAGATTTCCTTATTGGCAGCCGCCATTTTTCCGCACATTCGCCGCCGAACGTGCGGCTGTCGGAATTCCGATATTGAAAAGGCGGGCATTATGCGAAATCCGCATAACGCCCGTCAGGGGTCCGGCTCGAGGAAGCACCCCGGCCCGCAGCCGCGCAGCACGTCGAGCAGCGCCTTCGCCGAGCGCTCCGGCAGCTCGACCTGCGCCATATTCTCCTGCATCAGGTGCAGGTAATGCGCGTCGGAATCGCGCAGCAGAAGCATATCGCGCAGCTCGGGATACAGCCGGCAGACCGCCGCGCGGTCCGCGCCGTGCGAAAGCTCCACCGCTCGGAACCCGGCCTCCGGC
>URQJ01000105.1 GCA_900549945.1 uncultured Oscillospiraceae bacterium | reverse complement strand
ACGGCGACCACCGAGATCTACACTCTTTCCCTACACGACGCTCTTCCGATCTCGCTCAGCTCCTCGGATTTTTCGATCGTGATCGTGCCGACCAGTACCGGCTGGCCCTTCTTGTGGTGCTCGATGATGTCCTCGATGACGGCGTTGAACTTGCCTTTTTCGGTTTTGTAGACGACGTCGGCGCAGTCCTCGCGGATCATCGGCTTGTTCGTCGGGATCTCGACGACGTCGAGCTTGTAGATCTCGCTGAACTCGGCCTCCTCGGTCATCGCGGTGCCGGTCATGCCGGAGAGCTTGTTGTAGAGGCGGAAGAAGTTCTGGAAGGTGATCGTCGCGAGCGTCTTGCTCTCGCGGGCGATGTTCACGTTTTCCTTCGCCTCGATCGCCTGGTGCAGGCCCTCGTTGTAGCGGCGGCCGTACATGAGGCGGCCGGTGAATTCATCGACGATGATGACCTCGCCCTCGCGCACGACGTAGTCGATGTCGCGCTTCATGATGCCGTGTGCCTTGATCGCCTGATTGATGTGGTGCTGAATCGTGATGTTGTCGGGGTCCGTGAGGTTCTCGACGGCAAAATACTGCTCGGCCTTTTTCACGCCGCGCTTTGTGAGCGTGCAGGTTTTCTGCTTTTCGTTCACGATGTAGTCGTAGTCCTCGTAGAGCGCGTCGTTGTCCTCCTTCTCGTCGGTCTCGGCGACGCGCACCGGGCGCAGCGTTTTGGCGAAGCGGTCGGCCATGCCGTACAGCTCCGTCGATTTTTCGCCCTGTCCGGAGATGATCAGCGGGGTGCGGGCCTCGTCGATGAGGATGGAGTCCACCTCGTCCACGATGGCGTAATTGTGGCCGCGCTGCACCTTGCGTTCCTTATAGGTGACCATGTTGTCGCGCAGGTAGTCGAAGCCCAGCTCGTTGTTTGTCGCGTAGGTGATGTCGCAGGCATACGCCTGCTTCTTTTCCTCGGCGCCCATGCCGGGGATCGCGAGGCCGACCGTCAGCCCCATGTAATTGAACACGCGGGCCATCATCTCGCCCTGATATTTCGCGAGGTAGTCGTTGACCGTGACGATGTGCACGCCTTTGCCGGTCAGCGCGTTGAGGTAGGCCGGCAGCGCAGCGGTGAAGGTTTTGCCCTCGCCGGTTTTCATCTCGGCGATGCGGCCCTGATGCAGGATGATGCCGCCGATGATCTGCACCGGGAACGGCTTGATCGAGAGCACGCGCCACATGGCCTCGCGGCAGGCGGCGAACGCCTCGGGCAGAATGTCGTCGAGCGAGGAGCCGAGCGAGAGACGCTCCTTGAGCGCGGCGGTCTGGCCCTTGAGCTCGTCGTCCGACATCTTCGTGTATTTGTCGTCGAGCGCGAGCACGGCTTCCTTGAGCGGCTCGATGCGCTTGAGCTCCTTTTTGCTGTAGCTGCCGAACAGCTTTGTAAGTATATTCATATTTTTAAAACACTGTCCTTTCCTCGAGGTGTGCGTTTTACGTCCGTCGGCGCCCGGTATATGCCCGGGCACGCATACATCTCAGTATAGCACGCGAAGCAGGGAAAAAGCAAGAATTCATGCGAATATTCATAAAAACTTCATGCAGGCGCCGTTTGCACTTGATTTTCCGGCCGCTGTGTGGTATGATAGGAATCACTTTATCGAGTATAAGTGCTAAAGCGGTGAAGCTGAATGTGCGGAAGGGGTATGGAAAATGGATAAGCTGACAGTGATCTGGGTCGTGATCGGCGTGTATGCGGTAATGATGCTTGCAGTCGGTATTCTGCAATCGAGGAAAAACGCGGGCGGCATGGAGTCGTTCACGGTCGGCGGGCGCAGCGCAGGGGCGTGGATCTCCGCGCTCAGCTACGGCACCGCGTATTTTTCCGCGGTCATGTTCATCGGCTATTCGGGCGGCTCCGGGTGGAGCTTCGGCCTGTGGAGCGTGCTCGTCGGCGTGGGCAACGCGGTGTTCGGCACGCTGCTCGCTTGGCTCGTGCTCGCGGAAAGGACGCGCGTGCTCACGCGGCGCTGGCAGATCAAGTCGATGCCGCAGCTCTTTGAAATGCGCTTCAAAAGCCCGGGCATGCGGCTTTTCTCGTGCATCGTCATCTTCGTGTTTTTGATCCCGTACTCCGCCTCGGTCTATAAGGGGCTGACGAGCGTGTGCTCCGTGATTCTCGGCGTGGACGAGCAGATCTGCATGATTATCATCGCGATCGCCTCGGCCGTCGTTTTGATTCTCGGCGGCTATATGGCGACGCTGAAGGCGGATTTCGTGCAGGGCTTTATTATGATGGTCGGCGTTGCGGCGCTGATCGTGCTCGTCGTTCTGTCCCCGCAGGTCGGCGGCCTCGCGGCGGGTCTTTCGAATATGGCGGACTACATGGCGGCGCACGAAATGCTGCCGCTTGAGCCGGACGCAGCGGTGTCGCTCATCGCGACGATTCTGATGACGAGCTTCGGCACATGGGGCCTGCCGCAGATGATCCACAAGTATTACGGCATCCGCGACCGTCGGGAGGTGAAGCGCGGCATCGTGATCTCCACCTTTTTCGCGCTGCTCGTCGCGGGCGGCGGCTATTTCATCGGCTCGCTCTCGCATCTCTTTTTCGGCGAGGCGATGCCCGCGGGCGGCAAGGACTACATCGTGCCGCTGATGCTCGACCGCGCGGGCCTGCCGAATATCCTGATCGGCGTGATCCTCGTGCTGCTGATCTCCGCATCGGTTTCGACGCTCTCGAGCATCACGCTGACCGCGTGCTCCACGGTTTCGATGGACCTCGTGAAGAAATCCGTTGCGAAAAATATGCGCGACGAAAACGTGACGGCGCTGACGCGCGTGCTCTGCCTGCTGTTCGTCGTCATGAGCTACCTGATCGCAAATTACCCGACGCCGATCCTCGAGATGATGTCGTATTCGTGGGGCATCATATCCGGCGCCTTCCTCGCGCCGTATCTGCTGTCGCTCTACTGGAAGGGCATCAACCGCGCGGGCGCGTGGGCCGGCATGCTCGGCGGCTTTTTAACCGCCTTCATCCCTGCGGCGGCCTCTGGCTTCACGACGCCGAACGGCCCGCTCTACGCCTGCCTTGCGATGGCGCTCTCGTTCCTGCTGTGCTTTGCGGTGAGCAAAATAGCCGCCGCGATGCAGCTCGCCGCCGCCGCGCACAACGACGCGTTCTACGCGCCGCAGGAGGCCGAGGAGGAATGAATCCGGGGCGCAGCCGCGCTGAAAAACAAAGAAAGAGAGCCTTAAAGGCTCTCTTTTTGCGTGTGCGGGGAGTCAGCTCACCTTTTCGAGGTCGTGCCGCAGCCGCTCGATGATGCGCTTTTCGAGGCGCGAAATGTACGACTGCGAGATGCCGAGCACGTCGGCGACCTCCTTCTGCGTGTGCTCGCGCCGGTGGTTCAGGCCGAAGCGCAGTTCCATGATCTGCTTTTCGCGCGGCTGCAGGCGGTCCACCGCCTCGAGCAGCACCTGTTTTTCGGCCTCCTGCTCGATGTCGCGGTTCACGGTGTCGGGGTCGCTGCCGAGCAGGTCGGAGAGCAGAAGCTCGTTGCCGTCCCAGTCCACATTCAGTGGGTCGTCGAGCGAGATCTCGTTTTTAAGCTGCGCGCTCTTGCGCAGGTACATCAAAATCTCGTTTTCGATGCAGCGCGAGGCGTAGGTCGCGAGCTTGATGTTCCGCTCCACGCTGAACGTGTTCACGGCCTTGATCAGTCCGATTGTGCCGATCGAGATCAGGTCCTCCACGTTCGCGCCGGGAGACTCGAACTTCTTCGCGATGTAGACGACGAGACGCAGGTTGTGCGTGATCAGCGGGTCGCGCGCGCCGGGCTTGCCCGCGCGGATGTCCTCGAAAACACGGCGCTCCTCCTCGCGCGTCAGCGGCGGGGGCAGCGTTTCGGGGCCGTTTATGTAGTGGCACGCTTCCGGTGACTGCTTGAGCAGCAGCCGGGCAAAGCAGAGCTGTACGGTTTGCAGAAGCCTTTTGATCCGGTTCATGTGGTGTCCTCTCTTTCCCTTGGGGAAGCGGCGCGCTTCCCGGCGTTTACGGTGCTGAGCGAAGCCCCGACCAGCGCGTTGAAGCTGCCGGCGGAGAGCGGCCGGTCGGAAACGGCGACCCAGCACGAGACGGGTTCGCCGCCGAGCACGGCGCGCTCGGGCCGGAATGCGGGCAGAAGGCCGTCCGCTCCGAGCGACGAATATGGGACCAGCCGCAGTCCCTCGGGCGGCGCTGTTGCAGGGTTGCCGAAATCGGGCGGCAGGAGCGCGGCGACCGCAGCGCGCTCGGCGACGATGACCGGCAGGCCCGAAAACGGCTCGCGCAGCGTGAGGCCGGTATCAACCTTTGCGGAAAGCGACGCCTCTTTTCCACAGAAGGAGACCGTGACGGTTGAAAAAAGCACGTCCGGCTCCCGCTTCTGGAAAAGCCGGTCGAAAAGGTACAGCACGCCGTAGGCGGCGCAGGTCAGCGCGATCAGGAGCAGGGCGGAGATATCGAAGTACACGGCGCCGTTTGCGAGCAGAATGCCGTGAAACGGCAGAAGGCTCAGAAGCCCTGAGAGCGCCGCGCCGAAGAGCAGAAGCAGAAAGGCGGCTTTGAGGAGCGTTGCCGGGGGCTTCGGCGCGAAGGCCGCCGCCGCGAGCGCAAGCGCCTGCGCGAGACCGAGCAGCAGAAGCGGGAAGCCGCCGATGTGCGGCAGAAGCGCCGAAAGCCCGAAAAACCCGCCGAGTGCCGCCGCGAGCAGCAGGCGCCATGTTTTGATTGGCAGCCGCAGGAAGCGCCGCACGGCGGCAAGCAGCATCGCATCGATGTACAGATTTACAATAAACAGAATGTCCGCGTAGACGGTCACACAGAGGCCTCCCTTCGCATACAGTATACGGGTGGGACAAATTTCCTTTGTGTCGTTTTCTGGCGCACAAAAAAATTTTGATTTAAGTCTTGACTTTTCGGGCGTTTTGCAATAAAATACAAACAAGTTCATAACATAAACCTATGAAGCGGAGATCAAGTCGGGTATGAAGCGCCCACAGAGAGCAGGCGGCGGTGAGAGTCCTGCGGAAATGCTGACCGATAAATGGACCGCAGAGGGCAAGGCGAAAGGCGACGAGTAGCTGCGACGCGTGCCGGCGTTACTGGCAGAAAATGTGTTGGCATTTTTGTTAGAGCGGGCGCTCCGGCGTCAAGTAAGGTGGTACCGCAGAAAATTTTCTGTCCTTATATGTGCAGTGATGCACATATAAGGCTTTTTTTATTTTCCGGGATTCCGCTTTGCACGCTCCAAGTGGGGATTATGAACACCTCGGCCAACGAAACAATTTTAAATGTGCCGTTGGCACGAAAGGGGTTTCGAATCATGGAAAACAGAACAGCGGAAAAAAGAGTCGTCAAATCGGAAAGCGGCAGCGCGGCGGAGATCCGCAGCCTGATTCTCACGGCCGTTTTGCTTGCGGCCGGTGCGGTGCTCAAGTTCTTCGCGGGCTCCGTCATCAACATCGGCGGCATGAAGCCGAATTTCATCATCGCGATGTACTGCCTCGCGATTCTGCTCATCCGGCCGACACTGGCGCGCGCGGCGGTTATCGGCGTGCTGGCCGGCGCGGTGTGCCAGTTCTTTCCGGGCACGCCGTACATCAACTTTATCTCGGAGATCATGGGCGCGCTCGTGATGGCGTTTTTGATCCGCATCCCGATGCAGCGCAACATCTCCTCGGTCGTCTCCACCTTCCTCGCAACGCTCGTTTCGGGCGGCCTGTACACGGTGAGCCTGTTCGCGTTTACCGGCGCCGCGGCCGAAACACTCGCGGCGTATGTGCCGATCGTCCTGTGCACGGCGCTGATTAACTGCGTGATCGTCGGCGTGCTGTACGTGCCGGCACGCGCGGCGCTCAAGGCGTAAGCGGGAGGCGCGGCATGATTGAGATTCGCGGGCTTTCGTTCCGCTATGCGGGCGAAAGCCGAGACGCGCTGCACAACATCGACATGACGGTGGCGGACGGCGATTTCATCGGCGTGACCGGGCCGAGCGGCGCGGGCAAAACGACGCTGACGCAGGCGCTGAGCGGCCTTGTGCCGCACCGCCGGGCGGGCGACTTCTTCGGCAGCGTCACCGTGAACGGCGTCGATACCGTGGACAGCAGCCTGACCGCGCTCGCGCTGCACGTGGGCAGCGTGTTTCAGGACATCGACAGCCAGATGGTCGCGGGCCAGGTGGAGGACGAGATCCTCTTCGGCCTCGAAAACTTCGGCGTCGACCGGGCAGAGATCCAGCGCCGCATCGACGAAGCGCTCGGCGACGTCGGCATCGCGCCGCTGCGGCACCGGGCGATCGATTCGCTCTCCGGCGGGCAGAAGCAGAAGGTCGCCGTCGCGGCGATCCTCGCGCTCCGGCCGAAGATCCTCGTGCTCGACGAGCCGACCGGCGAGTTGGACCC